>CAKQXQ010000018.1 GCA_934292805.1 uncultured Roseburia sp.
TTGAAATGAGTTTCAAATGGTCTTGCAGAAGCACCACCGGCATTGGATACAAGCATAGGTGTCTCTACTTCCATGAATCCCTGTCCATCTAAATAGCGACGGATGCTGCTGATAACCTTGGAACGTTTTACAAAAGTATCTTTTACATCCTCGTTCATGATAAGATCCACATATCTCTGACGATATCTTGCATCTGTATCTGTCAGTCCGTGATATTTCTCCGGTAAAATCTGTAAGCTCTTAGATAAGAGTGTTACCGCTTCTGCATGGATAGAAATCTCACCTGTCTGTGTTTTGAATACTTTACCTTTGATTCCTAAAATATCACCCACATCATATTTCTTGAAATCTGCATAAGATTCTTCCCCGATCTCATCGCGTGCCACATATGCCTGGATACGTCCTTTTAAATCCTGAACGTTGCAGAAGGAAGCTTTTCCCATAACACGTTTGAACATCATACGTCCTGCAACAGTCACTTCCTGGCCTTCCAGACTCTCGAAGTTGTCTTTGATGTCTGTGCTGTGATGTGTCACATCATATTTTGTGATCTCAAATGGATTTTTTCCGTTTGCCTGTAATTCATGTAATTTGTCATAACGAACCTGGATCAGCTGGTTTGCATCCTGCTGCTGTCCGCCTTTTTTCTGCTGGTTGTTCTGTTCAGCCATTTTCATCCTCCATCTGTACTAGTTTGCTCTGTGAATAGAAAGTACTTTGTACTCAAACTCTCCGCCTGGTGTTTCAACTTTTACAACATCTCCTACCTGTTTACCAAGTAACGCTTTTCCTACTGGAGATTCGTTAGAAATTTTTCCTTTTAAGCTGTTTGCTTCTGTAGAGCCAACGATTTTATATTCTAATTCTTCATCGAATTCAATATCTAAAATTTTGACATTACATCCAATGCTGATCTTGTCGAGGTCTACTTCTTCCTCTACTACTACTTCTGCATTTTTTAAGATTTTTTCGATATCTTCAATACGGGCTTCAATATCTCTCTGCTCGTCTTTTGCTGCATCATACTCAGCATTCTCGGAAAGGTCTCCCTGCTCTCTTGCTTCTTTGATTTTGGCAGCAACTTCTTTTCTTCTTACTACTTTTAATTCCTGTAATTCGTCTTCAAGCTTTTTCAGTCCCTGATAAGTCAGAATGTTTTTCTTGTCCATCTTGTCTACCCTTCTTTATAATTACTTTCTCATGCTTTCACATGCTCTTTAACCGTCTCTCATCTGTGCCGGTTTTCCGCACATTTTGTGCCCGGGTTGTTTTCCTATTCCTGCGAATAGAATGCCTCATCAAATCTGTCTTGCACGGGCTTTCTTTTATTAATTTTCCGGTTCTTGACAATCACAGTATTATAACCGAAAGGCACTATAATGTCAAGATTTTCCGCTATTTTCCAAGGTTTCTTGTGAATTGGAATGTAATCTTTTCCAGTCTTCATTACCCCAAAATAACAGGGACCATTCCATTCAAAATCCAGAACCAGTTTTTCAAATGAAAAATCTCCCTTTTTCTTTCCTTCCTGCCCATTACGTATGTCTGATAAAAATTGCTCTCGAAGCTCACTTTTTGGCTTGAGAACCGTCACAAGCCCATTTTCTATATAAAGAGTATCTGCAAACTCTTCAAAATGTTTCGGGCGCTCTGTATAGATTGTAAGATAATTCAGATGATCTGCCAGCTGCCACAGGACTTCGTCTATCCCAGCTGGCTCAAAAATACTTTCCCGTTCAGATTCCTCATCGATCACTTCCAGATTTAGTTTTTGCACAGCAATCCCTTTTTCTCTCAGAAGCTCCATAAATATCGGTGTAAACTCTCTTAAATACCGGTTCGAATATGGCATTTTTAACCTTTTATGTTTTTTTTAGTATATGCAGAATGCTTCTTTTTCAGCCCATTCCATTTGCCTGCATCAGCAATATATTTTCGAATAGTTCTTTTAACTGATCATATGTTTCTACTTCACATATTTTTGCACGGAGTCTGGCTGAATTTTTATATCCGGCAGTATACCATGCCGCATGTTTACGCATTTCCCGGATTCCTGTATATTCTCCTTTGAATGTGATCTGCATTTTGGCGTGGCGCAGGATCATATCCGTCACTTCTTCAAATGCAGGTTTGGGAAGTTTTTCCCCTGTTTCAAAATAGTGTAGTATCTGCCGGAAAATCCATGGATTTCCCTCTGCACCTCTTGCGATCATAAAGCCATCACATCCGGTTTCCTGCTGCATGCGTATTACATCTTCTGCAGTTAAGATATCCCCATTTCCGATCACCGGAATAGTAACCGCTTCTTTTACCTGACGGATAATA
Source organism: uncultured Roseburia sp. (assembly GCA_934292805.1). GTDB lineage: Bacteria > Bacillota > Clostridia > Lachnospirales > Lachnospiraceae > Roseburia. The sequence goes on from CAKQXQ010000018.1 coordinate 2,326, forward strand.
TTCCAGTCTGCTTTTCCGGAATAATATTGTTCACGTGTCCTTCCATGCACCGCGATCGCTGCTGCTCCGGATTCCTGTGCAACATGTGCCATTTCGACTGCATTTACATGTTCCTCGTCAAATCCTTTCCGGATTTTTACAGTTACCGGTTTTTTGATCGCTTTCACTGTTTTTTCGATAATTTTCCCGGCAAGTACCGGATTCTTCATAAGTGCTGATCCATCTCCGTTATTTACCACTTTCGGAACCGGACAGCCCATATTAATATCCAATATATCAAATGGTCTCTCTTCTATCTGCTTCGCGATCTCACTCATGATATCCGGATCTGAACCAAACAACTGAAGGGATACCGGATTTTCCCTCGGATCAATTGTCAGAAGCTCCTGCGTGTTTTTATTTTTATAGAGGATGGCTTTCGCACTGACCATTTCCATGCACAAAAGACCTGCTCCCTGTTCTTTGCAAAGCAAGCGAAATGGCAGGTCTGTTACCCCTGCCATCGGTGCCAAGATTAAATTGTTTTCTAAAGTTACATTTCCAATTTGCAGCTTTTGAATTGAATTCATCGTTCTTCCTTAATTTTTTATTTTTCCTGATTTGCGGTTTTGTTTTTTGTAAATCAGATTCATACCTTTCAATGTAAGCATCGGATCGTAAATATCGATCATAGATGTCTCACTAGCGATAATACGTCCCAATCCGCCTGTTGCCACGACCTTAATATCTCCGATATTTGCCTCTTCCTTCATATGGCGGACAATGTATTCTGTCTGACCGATCTGTCCAAAAATAAGTCCTGCCTGCATGCTGGTAACTGTTTCTTTTGCAAGAATGCTTGCTGGCTTTTTGATCTCAATCTCCGGAAGCTTTGCTGCGTCTTCCCATAATGCTTTTGCAGAAATCCGGATTCCGGGTGCTGTTACTCCGGAAAGAAACGCTCCTGTCGCATCTACAAGATCATAGGTCGTCGCTGTACCAAAATCAAGTACCAATACCGGTCCCCCATAGATTTCATATGCAGCCGCCGCATCAACAATACGATCTGCACCTATCTGTCTTGGATTCTCTGTGACAATACGGATACCTGTCTTTATTCCCGGCTCGATCACAATTGGACGGATTTTCAGATATTTTACTACCGCTCCCTCCAGGGAATGCATAACATTTGGTACAACGGACGCGATAATCGCATCCTCGATCTCATCACAATGAATATTATTCTGCTCCAGAAGATTCGTCAGCAGCATTCCATACTCATCAGAAGTACGTGGCATCTTGGTTGTCATTCGGAAACTGGTGATTACATTATCATTCTGAAATACACCTACCGTAATGTTTGTGTTTCCTACATCAATTGTAATTATCATGTTCTCCTCTTTTCTGTCCGTGCCCACCATTTTTCTGTGGCTGGGTTGTCCTGTCTTGCGATTTTATTCATCCAGTTTATCAAAAATAACTTTATAATATAACTCTAATCCGCGGAAAAGATCTTCATTTTTCTGACGAAGTTCTTTGATTTTTAATCCGCAACCGATATCATCATAAAGAAGGTCATCTTCATTATAAGCTGTCCGTAGTTCAAGATTTCCGTCTTCGTCAAATACAAGCTGGATAATTCCACCAACGTCTGCACAGAAAAGGACGCACATGATCTTTAGTTCTTTTTTTATCTCATCCGGCAGATTTCCAAAATTTTCATTAATATAAAATTTTTGGTTATATGCACTTGCACCGCAAAGGATTAACTCTTCCGGTGCCTGAATCTTATTTGTTTCTTTCATTATACTTTCCTTTTTACTTTCTATTTGGAATCTAATTATTCTTTTATGAGTTCATAGCTTTATACATAACCATAAACTCCACGTACAGATACTTCTCCTGAAGATACAAGCTTTCTGCTTTCCCATGTGTCTACGATAAGTTCTCCTTTTGCCGTGATTCCCATTGCCTTCCCTTCAAAAGGTTCCTTCGGATCAAGCACTTTTACTGCCTGATGCATATTCACAAGTGAAGCATTGTACTCATTAACGAGATTCGTCAGATCCTCTGTCTCAAGGAAAATCCCATAATAATATTCAAAGTTCTCCCATATCTTCTCTACTAATGAAGCTCGGTTAAAATGCTGCTTTGTCTCAAGAAAAAGTGAAGTTGCTACCTGCTCGATTTCTTTTGGGAAAGACTTATTCTGAACATTGATTCCTATTCCTACTACTATGTGGTTTACATAATCAAACTGAGCACTCATTTCGGTAAGAATGCCACATACCTTTTTTCCACTCATAATAATATCATTTGGCCATTTGATCCCAGCTTGTTTCCCTGTGAGCTCTGTTATAGCTTTTGCAACTGCAAGAGCTGCTACAAGTGTGATCCCGGAAGCATGATTCGGATCAATTTCCGGTTTTAAAACAAGCGACATCCAGATACCCTGTCCTGATGGAGAATCAAATCCTCGTCCTCTGCGTCCTTTTCCGGCATCCTGTTGCTCAGCAATCACATATGTTCCATTCGGTGCACCTTCTTCTGCAAGCTGCTTTGCCCTTGTATTGGTAGAATCTACAACCTCATAAAATGCAATCTTCTCACCAATCCACTTTGTTTTCCTGATGCTTTGCAGTTCCCTCTCATTTAAAATATCCGGAACAGACAATAACCGATAGCCTTTATTCTGAACTGCTTCTATCGTATAGCCGGCTTCTTTTAACTGGTTGATCGCTTTCCATACCGCAGTTCTGGAAACACCGAACCGCTCACATAATTCCTGTCCTGAAACATAATCATTTGCTTCGCGGAGCAGGGAAAGAATTTCTGTCTTCATGTATTACTCCACTTTTTCTGTTAATCTGCAAGCGTTGCCAGCATTACAGCTTTGATCGTATGCATTCTGTTTTCTGCCTCATCAAATACAACTGACTGTTCGCTCTCAAACACTTCATCTGTTACTTCTAATTCGCTGTAACCGAATTTCTCATAGACTTCTTTTCCGATCTTAGTCTTAAGATCATGGAATGCCGGCAGACAATGCATAAAAATTGCTGTTTTCTTTGCCTGCTGCATTACTGCTTTATTTACCTGATATGGCATCAGCTCATTCAAACGTTCTGCCCATACCTCATCCGGTTCTCCCATAGATACCCATACATCCGTATAAATAACATCTGCATTTTTAGCAGCTTCAGATACATCTTCTGTAAGAGTGATCGTAGCCCCGGTTTCTTTTGCAACTTCTTCACAATAAGCTACCAGTTCTTTATTTGGGAAATATTTTCTGCTTGTGCATGCCACAAACTCCATGCCAAGCTTTGCACAGGTTACCATGAGCGAATTACCCATGTTATATCGTGCATCTCCCATATATACAAATTTAATACCTTTCAATTTCCCAAGATGTTCACGGATCGTAAGCATATCTGCAAGCATCTGTGTCGGATGGAATTCATTCGTCAGTCCATTCCATACCGGAACACCGGCATATTTTGCAAGTTCCTCTACAATCTCCTGACCATAACCACGATACTCTATTCCGTCATACATCCTTCCAAGTACTCTTGCTGTATCTGCAATACTTTCCTTTTTTCCAATCTGTGAGCCACTCGGATCCAGATATGTTACATGCATACCAAGATCATGTGCTGCAACTTCAAAGGAACAACGGGTACGTGTACTTGTTTTTTCAAAAATCAATGCTATATTTTTTCCTGCCAGGCTGTTATGCAAAATTCCCTTTTTTTTCTTTTCTTTCAGGTCTGCCGCAAGATCAACCAGGTAAAGGATCTCCTCTGGTGTATAATCCATCAGTTTTAAAAAATTGCGTCCTTTTAAATCCATAATAAATACCATGCCTTTCTTTTATCTGTCAAATTCTCTGCATAGAAATAGTATAGCTGCCGCGGAAGCTATCCTGCGGCAGCCAATTATTTTAGTTCTCTTTTCCAATCTCAACAACTGATTTTGCAAGTCCGGCAATACCCTGAATCTCAGATGGGATGATGATTTTGGTAGCTTTTCCGTCGGCTGCCTTCGCAAAAGCTTCTAAGCTCTTTAACTGAAGTACTCCTGCATCCGGTGCAGCTTCCTTTAACATACGCAGACCATCTGCGTTTGCCTGCTGAATCTTAAGAATAGCCTCTGCCTGACCTTCTGCCTCACGGATCGTAGCCTCTTTGTGTGCTTCTGCACGTAAAATAGCAGCCTGTTTTTCTGCTTCTGCATCAAGAATTGCAGATTCTTTCTTACCTTCTGCAACAAGAACGGTTGATTTCTTCTCTCCTTCTGCACGAAGAATCGCCTCACGACGTTCACGTTCTGCTTTCATCTGCTTCTCCATTGCATCCTGGATTGCTGCAGGTGGAATAATATTCTTAAGCTCTACACGATTTACCTTAATTCCCCATGGATCAGTTGCCACATCAAGAGATGCTCTCATCTTGGTATTAATTGTCTCTCTGGATGTTAATGTCTCATCCAACTCAAGATCACCGATAATATTACGGAGTGTTGTTGCTGTCAGATTCTCAATTGCCATAATTGGATTTTCAACTCCGTATGCATAAAGCTTCGGATCTGTGATCTGGAAATATACAACGGTATCAATCTGCATTGTAACATTATCCTTTGTGATAACCGGCTGTGGTGGGAAATCAACTACCTGTTCTTTTAACAGGACTCTTTTTGCCACACGGTCAATAAATGGTGTTTTAAAATGGAGTCCTACTGACCATGTCGTCAGATATCCACCAAGACGTTCTACAACGACTGCATGTGCCTGCGGAACAATTTTAATACATGAAACAGCGATTGCAAGTGCAACCAGAATAAGTATAACTACTGCGATAATAATACCCATATCATTTCCTCCGTCATATTGTCTGTACTATTTTCCCTTATCAAAGACTCTTTTATCCGTATTTTCTTTGATATTTTTCATATTACTATATTTGGTTTCAGAATACAATAGAGGAATTTCTTTATGTTAAAAAAGGAAGATATCTGTCTTTTCTGATATCTTCCCAATCTTGTTTATTTTCAATATTTTTCTGTTCTGTATTAATAAAATACATGGTTGCCGATCACAACACCTGCATGGCCGGAACTTGCGCGTTTAAAGCAAGTTGCACCAGAAGTATTATCTGCACCGCCTAACGCTTCCTGTGCTGCCTGAATGCAGGATTCCTTTGGTCCTTTCGCGATCACTTTTGCAACTAAACCTGCTCCTGCCGGTGGAAACTGGCTTTTCTGATATATTACTTCATAAACACTGCCCGGATATCCTGCTGCTCTTACTCTGTTCATAACAACTGCTCCTACCGCAAGCTGTCCTTCATATACTTCATTTCCAGCCTCACACTGAATGATTGCTGCAAGTAATGTCACATCATCAGCTGTTGCTTCTGCTGCTTCCTTCTGCACAGTTGTTATCTCTGTAGTCTGTGAAGCTTTCTTTGCTGCTTCCTCTGCTGCAATCCTTGCCTGCTCTGCCTGTTCTTCTTCAATTGTAATGCCTTCGCCCAATGCCAGAGCTGTCGTTACATAATCAGAACTTACATAACAGGTTGTTCCACCATAAACAACGGCAACCCATTCATCATCAGTCTCTGTCTGGTCGTCTACTTTCAATACAGTTCCTTCAGTAACTGCAGTAACAACAGATGCATCTGCACTCGCCTCTTTTCTGATACGAAGTCCATTTGTAAGTACCTGTGCCTCTGTGTCGAAATTAGCTTCCGCATATGTAAGTGCTTCTGTTCCTGTAAGACAATAATCATTGCTCACATATCCGTCTACATTACCGGATAATACATGTGTCCATTCACTGCCTGTCTCCTGGATTTCTGCGACATCACCTTTGTATAATTTACCTACAATCTCAGAATTTGGGTCTGCAGATTCTCTTACATATAGAAAATCATTCACATCTGCCATAAGGCGATTGTCCCAGACTGCATCTTCTTCTGTAGAAACATCTTCGGCTGACTGCATCTCTGCATCGGAGCATGTTTCCTCTGATACTGGCTGTTCTTGTACGTCTTCACTGTCCTCTGTTGATGTAACCATTACTTTTGCATTCTGCTCAACGCTTGCCAGTTCAATGTAATCATATGCTTCGGTTTCCTGCATACTGATCATTGCTGCAACTCCTGCCATTCCATTTGTAGCTAAGTCCGTCTCTGTTGCCATTCTCTGTGTATCTGCGCTGACTACTGCCGGTGCAGACTGTGCGGTCTGTGTCATTCCTGCAACTAACATTGCGATTGCGATTGCTTCAGCCGCTTTTTTCTTTAAAACCATAGAATCCTCCATCAGTGCTGTTATTTCTAACATATTATTACACCTTTGTTGTGTTTTATTCACATTTGTTACAATTGTTACGGATTTATTACAGCGGAAATTATAGCAAACTCTTTCTTCCTTGTCAAGTTTTGCTGGAATATTATATTTTACCGCACATATCAGCCTTGAAATACTTCCGTAAGAACTTCATTTATCAGCTGTTCCTGCTTCTTATTCCATGTTTTTTCTTTTTGTGCTGCTTCTCCCTGCTGTGTATCTGCTTCTCCGTCTTTCTCCATCTGCTGCCACAGTTGTTCTATGTGTTTACTTTCTTCTTGCTGTTTCGTTTTTAAATTCTCAAGTGCTTCATGTACCTGCCTTAATTCTTTTTCTGTTGTTCTTTTCTGTACGTTTATCCTGTGAGAAATCATTGCCTGTGCAATTAGAAGAAGTCCACAGATTCCAATAGCGATCTGCCATCCATTCTGCATCAGCACATAAACCATTCTTTCCATTTTCTTCACTCCCATCCTGATAATTTCAAAGACCAGTATCTGTGTCTCCCTTATTATAAAATATTTCTGGTTTTTTTAAAGATATCCTATTCGAAAATCAATCGCAAGTTTCGACGGTATTCTTCTTCCAATATAGCTGTTCTCCCCTCATTTCCTTGACTTTTTTGCATATGGGTATTATAAATACATATTAGAAATAACGGAATTGTGAAAGGACTTTCATATGAAAAAAATAGTAATGACCGGTGGCGGAACTGCCGGGCACGTCACACCTAACGTTGCCCTGATGCCGGCTTTAAAAGAAAATGGATTCGAGATTTCTTATATTGGATCTTATGATGGGATTGAGAAGAGACTGATAGAAGCACTCAATATTCCTTATTACGGAATATCTTCCGGTAAACTCAGAAGATATTTCGATCTCAAGAATTTTTCTGATCCTTTTAAAGTAGTAAAAGGTTATTGTCAGGCTGTACATTTATTAAAGAAAATCCACCCGGATGTTGTATTCTCAAAAGGTGGTTTTGTATCCGTTCCTGTTGTACTTGCTGCAAAGCACTGCAAAATCCCTGCTATTATCCATGAATCTGATATTACACCGGGACTTGCAAACAAACTTGCTATTCCCAGTGCAACAAAAGTATGCTGTAACTTCCCGGAAACAATGAAATATCTGCCTTCAGAAAAGGCAGTGCTCACCGGTTCCCCAATCCGTCAGGAGCTTCTAAACGGAGATGCTTCCAAAGCTTTTTCTATGTGTAACTTTAAAGACACTGAAAAACCTGTGATTTTAATTATTGGTGGAAGCAGCGGTTCAAAAGTAATTAATACTGCTCTCAGAGATCTCCTTCCTGAATTATTAAAGAGATATAATATCATTCATTTATGCGGAAAGGGAAATCTTGATCCTGCTTTGTCCAATACAAATGGCTATGCACAGTTCGAATATGCCAACAAAGAGCTTGCAGACCTGTTTGCACTGTCTGATCTTGTCATTTCAAGAGCCGGTGCCAATGCAATCTGCGAATTACTTGCTCTTCGCAAACCAAACATTTTAATTCCTCTTTCAGCTGCTGCCAGCCGTGGCGATCAGATTCTGAATGCGAATTCCTTCCGTTCTTCCGGTTACAGTTATGTTCTCGAAGAGGAAGATGTATCCAATACAGCTCTTCTGGAAGCCATTGAGCATGTTTTTAAAAACCGCGATTCTTATATTGAAGCAATGCAGAAAAATAACGGAAAAGATTCCATTGAAACGATTGTAGAATTGATTATAGAAGCTTCTGAAATGAGATAAATAAGATCCATTCATTTTCCTGCCACAGGTAATATGCCTGTGGCAGTTTCTATTAATTCATTTTAAGAGATTCGCAAATCTCCTTCATTTCATCCGGAGAAAATGTCTCATGTGACCATGTTAAAATATCATTATCTTTCGCATTCAGATATCTTGGAATAAGATGCATGTGGAAATGGAACACTGTCTGACCTGCAACCTCATTATTGTTCTGAACAAGATTAAATCCGTCACACTTCAATACCTCTGTCATATGTGTCGCAAGCTTCTTTGCCAGCTTCATTGCATCTGCTGCCACATTTTCATCGATTTCATAAAGATTTGCATAATGATTCTTCGGGAGGATTAACGCATGTCCTTTACTTGCAGGACTTACATCCAGAACTACCTTAAACTCTTCATCCTCATAAATCGTGTTAGATGGGATTTCTCCTGCAATAATCTTGCAGAAAATACAATTTTCATCTCTCATTTTATTTTCCTTCTTTCTATTATTTAACCTGCCATGTCGAATTTTGTAGTTCATTCACCATTGCAGATTTTTTTCATTAATGCTAAACTAGTCCTGTCTAAATCCAGACGACCTATAAAAGGTTTCTTATACATTCTCGTATTTTAATTTGATATAAGGCAGGTGTTATTAATTGCTAACCAGCAAAGATTATTCTACGATTTTTCATGAAATCAAAAATTCTATCACATTAATTGGCAGTTCTCTTCAATTGGTTGAAAAGAAGCATCCTGAAATTGTCAACTTTCCTTATTGGACTGAAAGTATGTCTGAAATTGCTTTTTTACGTAATATGGTAACCGAACTCTCTACTGCCCGGCTCTGCGGTCAGTTGAATCTGCGTCCAGTTGACCTATACTCTTACATAGACAAAGTCCGTTGTTCATTCAGCACGCTTTCACCTAACAATTTTCAATGTGACATTATATCCCCAAAAAATCTTCCTCCTGTACAGATCGATCCACTGCTTATGAAGCAGGCTCTTACCAACTTACTGAAAAACGCTTATGAAGCTATGAACAGATCTGGCACAGTTGTCATACAGCTGACCAGTCTTTCTTCTGCTGTCCGGATTGATATCATTGATCATGGCGGTGGACTTGATCCTTCGCTTGCAGACAACATTTTTAAACCATTTATCACTTCAAAAGACAGTGGCAGCGGGCTTGGTCTTGTTATCACCCGCCAGATTATTGAATCTCACCATGGAACTATTACATGTGATTCCCGCCCTGGAGACGGATGTACATTCACGATCTGTCTTCCATGTATTGAATAGATGTAATCATTCTCTTCGGCGATACAAAATCATAGCCATAAAAAATCCACACAGCAGGCCTCCGATATGACACCAGTTGTCAACACCTGCTGTTGTGAAGCCAAAATACAAACTCAATATGAGCATAACACCCATACCACGTGTTGTCATCCCTTCAACATTTCCTTTTTGACTGATCACGATCCATAAAAGACCCCCGATCATTCCGAACACAGCTCCCGAAGCACCTGCAGACACTGCATAATCCCCGGTGATCATCATTATGGCATAAGATAAAAGTCCACCTCCCACTCCTGATATCAGATAGATAACAGGCATTTTCCAATGTCCGATCACATTCTCAAATCTTGAACCAATACAGTAAAATATAATCATATTGTTCATCAGGTGCGTAATATTAAAGTGTAAAAACATCGATGTAATGATTCTCCACCACTGATGGTTATAAGTCAGAAAATCCGGATACATCGCCCCATTAGAGGCCATATACAATGCATTTTCCGTTGCACCTCCAGCCGACATAATCAAATGTACAATTACATTTATCGCAACGATCACAATCGTCATATATGGTATTTTTCCAATCTTTTTTTCAGATTTTATCCATCCACCGGCTTTCCCTTCTCTTAGTTCTTCAAACTTTGTTCTTAGTCCATAAAAATCTCCCGGTTGATTCTCATATATGAATAATCTATTTTCCTTTTCACTATATACCCATATGTTTTTCCCGGAAGAACATAATCTTCTTCCTGTCTCTTCTCTGTCTGTAAGAAGTATCGTCAACATTTCTACCTGATAAACCGGAAATCCATCCGGAAAATCATTAAGTCGTCCCTGCGGATGATAAAATAGCTCTGTGACACTCTGCTGCATATAATAAATCTGTTCTTCTTTTAAAAGATTTTGTTCTTCGATTACCAGTACAATACCAAATCCTTCATTTTGATATTTATAAAAAACACTGCTCCCGTAAGGTCCGTCACTCCATATTCTGTATCCATCTCTTGCGAATATATCAAGAATCTGTTTCTTCATTCTCTCACACTCCATTCCTTAATGGATATTATAGTTAGTCCCTTTTTTTATTGCAATCATTTCATGGGTTGGTTTTTATTAAATAAATCTAAACTTTTCTCCTGCAAACTCTATGATCTCATATGGCTGAATGCTTACCTTCGTTTTATATTCTAATTCCTGTCCTCCAACCTTTGTTCCGTTTGCTGAATTCATATCCTCTATAAAATAAATACCATCCGCCTTTGTAATTCTTGCATGCCGGCGGCTTATAGTGACACAATCAACGCACCCCTCGCAATCAGGTGCACTTCCGATCGTATAAGGTGTATCTTCAACAACAAGGTCTCTCAGGCCATGATTTCCTTCATACCTTAATATCCCGGTTGCTTCCTGCACACGCTCATTTAACAAAATTGTTGGCCTGCCTTGCTGCACCTCACATTTTTCCGGTTCAAATACAATCTTCGGCAATTCTTCTCTTTCCCTTTTCTTTTCCCTGTATCTTTTTAACTTATCAATATCCGGGAAAAAGTGGATCATCATCTTGTATAACAATTTTTTCCACTGGATATTTTTCCAGCCCTGGATTCCTTTTTCTTTCACTGATGCCGGCTCTTTATTCACATCTTCTTCCGTAATCTGTGCTCGATCTTCTTTTCTTCTATCTGTAAATGGTATATTCGGATCTGTTAATTCCCCGATATTCATTTTCTCTTCCAGCTGTTCCTTACAGATTTTCTCTTCGCAAAAGTTCAGAGAATCACGGATTTTTGTAAGGCAGAATCCTTCTTTCATCACCTGTTCATATACTTTATAGATCATCTCTGCTGCTCTTTTATCTGTATGATCGATTTTTGTAAGAATATATTCCAAAAGTTCCCTAAGTCCATCTGTAATCTCCGTACTTTGCGAATAGTAGCCAAACGAAAAAGTCTGGTCTGCCCTGTCGTAAAAAATAGTCTCTTTTTTTAATAAAAGCTGATCTGTTTTTAATAGAAAATTATCCAATCGTTCCATCATTCCTGCCAGGCTGCCCATAAAATTTAAAAACATTTCACCCGACATCAGTCCTTCATCCAAAAGATGATCAAATGCCTGTTTTCCTGTAATATCATACCAATATATTTCAAAATCATTTTCCTTTATTACATGAAGTGGCAATAACCCATCTATCGTATGCATTGAAAGCAGCTGTTTTTCAAAGGAAGCCATTTCATTTTGAGATGTTACACACATATAACTTTTCCTCAGATCTCTTTTATAACTAATATCCATGTGTAAATCCCTCCGTATCTGAAATTAATTCCAATTTATAAATCTCATTTACTGCCTCGTACTGCTCCTGTTCTCCCAGCTTTTCCGCCAGCAGACAAACCTGTTCATACGACGCATACCCAAATTTTAATGCAAGGATCATGATCCCAAGCACCATCGGCATCACTAGTGATGCTTCTACTGTCAGACTCCCTCTCATCTCACATCAACCTCATCCTGTCCGCATTTTTTTATAATCTTCCGATGGATCAATACCTGCTCACCAGACTGTCAGAATCAGCAGAATTACATAACTTATGAAAACAAATGGTACAAACACAATTTGTTCTCCCTTACATTTTTTATGTGTCAAAAGCAATCCTGTACATGTCACACCTGCTAATATAGAAGCAATCATCAGAAGAAACATATTTCCCCAGAAACCAAGAAAAATTCCTGTCATAATAAATACAATGCCATCCCCATAACCAATCTTTTCACCTGACCAAATACCTCCAAGCAATAAAATCACTCCGATCAGCATACCCAACATCAAATTCCAGATGGTATTTTCCTGTAGAAAAATATGACAGATCACTCCAATGATTCCCATACAAACAATGAGTGGTACATAAATGATCTCTTTTTTCAGATCGATCCACGCACTTATGAATAATCCTGCAAGCAGGACTACTGCTTTTTCCAGCTCCAGCACCTCGAACATGCCTTAAACTCCTCCACCTCTGATAATTTTTTCATCTCTATTGTCCGCTTTATCCCACTGCAGTTTAAATCCCTGTGATACCGGTCTCCATAATTTGTAATATACACTTTTTGAAACTGGTTCACTGTGCTTTTGCAAAGTCCACATTTTCTGAATTTACCGCCTGAATCATTGCGCATATTTATAACGTCTGCCTCATTTACCGAACGGATTGTCAGCTTCAAATATGTACACTCCGATGTCTGATGATAAACTTCTCCGTATTGTGCCATATAAACCCATATATTTCCTTCGCTGTCGTCCTTTACACCATTCCATCCGGTCCATTTCCGATATTTTGTCTGTTGAGATATTATAAAGTTTTTCCTTCCAAGAAGTCTTATCGGGAATTTCATTTCATACACAGCTTTTAAAGAAATGGTATTTCCTGCATATTCTGATTCCAGCAGGCTGATTCCTGACATTCCACCGGATACGAACCGTTTTATTTTATTTTTCTCTTTTATCTGGGTTCTAAATAATGCTCCTGTCAGGATCCTGTATTCTGTTTCTTCTGCTTCCCTGCCATTCTCCATTGCATGTGCATACACCGCCATTCTCCTTCCGGTGTTTTCCAGTGCATCCTGAACATATAACTGAATCTGCATAATCTGAAAATAATATAGAAGCAGTGCAAAGCAACAGGATATCAGCGGAATTATTATTGCTGCTTCAACCGTCAGCATTCCTTTTTGGCGGGCATATCCGGATGTCTCTTTACATGTGCGTATTTTCTTTTTATTGTATATTTCAGGGAGAGATTTTTTGTGAAATAATATTTTTTCCAAAAATAACAGAGACACCCGGATACACCCGCCTTTCTTATAAACGATATGTAAATTTCTTTTCCTTATAAAACAAATAACTGTTGATATCTTTTGTCTTTATCACAGACATTGTGGAAAACAATGGTTCAGCTGCATATTGCATTTTACATTTAAAGCTGACGATCATGTGATCCATCCTGACCTTCTGTTCCCCCGCAGACTGCATAAGATTCTGTTCCATAATATCTAGCATCCGATATGCAAATTTATTTTCATCCATCTGATAGAGCAGCATTTTTAAATATTCCTGATAAGAAAAGCCATTTGTACATTCTTTTGCCTTTCCGTCTTTTTTCAATGCTTCCGTAAGATGAAGCAGATCTGTTGTCCACTGGGCAGATGATTTTATGAATGCAATTTTACCACCATCAAGAAGCCTTCTTAAATCCTGTATACTTTCTGCATAGGCCCAGGCTCCTGTAGCTGCAATCTCGACCGTCTTTATAATTGCTGCGTTTCCTGTAAATCCAGCCAGTGTGACAGCCACTGCCTTTACCTCTTCCCTTTTTTGATAATCCGATAACAGACTTGTCACGTTGGCTGCCAGTCTTCCTGCCAGCAGACGTTTTATCACACTTTCCAGGTTTTCACGATCTTCTGGCTTCCCACTGATCAGGTACTCTAACTCATATGCCAGGGCATGACCAGTCTCCTTACTGGTATAAGAAGTAAAATAACTGTCTGCATATTCCACAGTCAGTATTTTCCGATACCAGTCTCCCATTGATTCATAAGACATGGTTCCTTCCTCCAGATCCCGGTATTCCATTTGATCAATAAAATCCACCCTCTGCCTGGACAACTCTTCAGGAGATTGGATCACAACATTGACAGCTGAAAATTGCATCGATTTTTTCAGTTCACTCACGATTTCCAGTGGATTTTCTGCAATATTGTCTTCTCTTTTTTTCGCTTCAGTATACTCTTTAGCATTTTCCAATGTTTTTTCTTCATTTTCTTTTCTGGCACGATCTAATAAATCTCTTGCGTCATCAATTGTTCTTTCAATTGCTTCCGGATCCTGATTTGGTTTTGTGTCCCCTTTATATCTTTGATATAGTTTATCAGCTATTTCCGCTGGAAAATTATTTTTCATATAGGAAGCGATCATATCAAGAAATACCTCTCCCTGCTGATCCGTAAGAAGCAGATAGTCCGGTTGATATACCGCATTTAGCCTGACATGAAACAACTCTCCTGTTCCTTGATCTGTTGTATTCTGTTCCATATTGTATCGAAGCTTTTCTGCCATTTTTCCAATGTCGAACTCTTCTGTTCCATATCCCCCATCAAGCATAAGAAGATGGTATTTCTGCCAGACATATGACTGATATTCTGCTGCAATACATTCTGTACTCTGTGTGATCTTCCACTCGCAGATCTGATCCAGCCCATACATTCTGGCAGCTTCCATGAATATGAATAGTGCTGACATTACAAACATCATGCATAGCGAAGTAAATACCGTAATGCTCCCTTTTTGCACTAGATGCCACCTGCTCTGTCATTAATCGTTTCAAATATTCCATTTACCAGATCGGTAAGCTGCTTTTTGAAAATTATTACAAGACCAATAAGTACGACCAGGATCAGTATCATTTCTACAACTCCAACACCACTTTCATCCGTCCAAAATTCCTGTCCTATTTTCTTTATTCTGTTCACCATAGTACCTCCATCCTAAAACGTCATCATTGCCGGAATCATAATTACAGCAACAATAATCCCAAACATTAACATCATTGGAAAAAGCAGTTTTGTTCCTGCTTCCTCACCATATTTTTTTGCTATATTTTTTCTCTCTTCAAAAGCCTGCTGACATTCTTTTTCAAGCAAAAGAAGTAATCCTGCTGTTCCTTTTCTCATATTTTGCGTCAGAATACTGCAAAGTTTCCGATAAGATTGTAGTCCGATCCGTTCTGCAAATCTTTCATATGCGTGCTGTTCCCCCATTCCACTCTCTACTTCACGACACGTTACACAGATTTCCTCATACAGAGGATGTTCCGACATTTTTTCATTTTCCCTTCTGCTGACGTAACTTTCTGCAATCTTTTTCCATGCCATAAACAGAGTCATCCCTGATCCCATCAAGATTGTCAGCTTACTTACAAATGCCGGATACTCCATCTGCATCTGCTCTCTCTGTTTTCTTTCCTCTTCAGCCAGACGGCTTCTTTCGGCAAACGGTATAAAACATGCGATCACTACTCCAAATATCAGGATTTTAACCGGAGTCCAGTCTTTTTGCTGCTCCCACTTTACCTTTTTCTCCATTATTTCTTCTGGCAGTTCGATCTTACCTTCCTGTGTTCTGGCTGATTGCTGTTTTAACACCTCTTCTATTTTTTTTCGGATTTTTTCTTCCTCGCTATAGATTGGTGGATATATGCAAAAAACAAATTCATATAACTGTTTCTGCTTTCCACAGGTCAGTTCTACATCTGCTTTCACCGGAATTCCTTCTGACGGAATCCCTTCATTCCAAATTTCACCAGCAGCACTGATATATTTATAATTGTCAAAACTCCACTCTGCCAGAACTTCCCCATTCTGGTAATCCTCTGCAATAAAAACATCTTCACGGATTTCCTGTATCGAGCTGTTGCCCGCCGGAAACGTCTGATCGATCTCCTCCTTCGCCGCCTCCAATCGTTCGATACATTCCTCGTCTGACAATCCCAATTCTTCCACATGCAAAGAAAATTTCTCTTTTATTTTCAACTCAGGAACCTCATACAAAAGATCTGCCTCATAGGAACCCTGTCCGTGTTCTCTGCGTTCTAAGACCATACCTTCCTTTAACACTGAAGCGGTTCCTGATACTACTGCTGCCACACCTGAAAGAAAAACAGAGCACAAAAGTACTTTCTTTATTATCTTTTTGATTTTTTCACCTTCTCTATTTTTACACTTTTATCCTCATGATTTTTTCGGATATAAAAACTGCTGTAATATACAACAAAAACGCTCCTGTCATAATCATTGTACCCATAGTATTTCCATATAAAGGCTGCAGGAAATCTGATGCAGTCAGATTCAGATAGCCGAGCAGCATTACCGGCATGATATTCATTATTTTCTGTTCCATCCTTTTTGCAGAAATAATTGTCTGAATTTCACTTTCCACCTCCATCTTTTCACCAATATGCCGAATGGTAGTCTGCATGATCTTACAAAAATCTCCTCCGCTTCGTTTTGCAAACAGAAATACCTCCGCAAAATCACGGATATCCTCACAATGGCTTCGCTCTGCAAACTCATATAATAGTTTTTCAATAGGTTGATTCATGTCAACAGCTGCATTGATCCTTCTTAACTCCGCCGCCAATAATGCTTCTTCTCCATAAAGTTCCGTAATTTCTTTTTCGCTTTCTTTCCATGCATTTTCCATAGAATAGCCGGCCTGTAACGCAACCACTACGCTTTGCATTCCATCCTTGAATTCCCGGAGCAGTTCTGTTTTCTGTCTTTCACACTGAATACATTTCTGCCTTTGCATAACAATTGGGAATATTATCAGAATAAGCAACATTCCAAAAAATGATTTATAAATCAACCATGAAGCAGTCATTCCTAATATCAGACTTTTTATTATGCCCAAAAGCCATTCCGTTTTCTTAAAAATATAGTTGCTATAATCCTTCAATTCGATATCCAGCTCTCTCTGCTTTCTCTACATTCATCAAACATCCAACCTGTTCTAAAGTTCCTTTTACCATACTGTCCCTCTCCTCTGTCTCATAAAAATGATAAATCTCATTCAATATAATCTGCTTGTCTTTGTAATCTACAATTTCTGTGATCGATAACACCTTCCTGCTTTTATCCCTCATTCGTCCAAGGTGGACCAGAATATCAATTCCTGATGCTATCTGACTCCGGATTGCAGCCAATGGCATACCCATCCCCATAAGTACCATTGTTTCAAGTCTTGAGATCATATCCTTACAGGAATTTGCATGCCCTGTAGACAAACTTCCGTCATGTCCTGTATTCATAGCCTGTAAAACATCCAATGCTTCCGCTCCTCGGCATTCCCCGACGATCAATCTGGATGGTCTCATTCGAAGTGCTGTTTTTATTAAATCCCGTATCGTGATCGGCACAACTCCTTCTGTGTTGGCATTTCTTGTTTCCAGACGCACCAGATTGGGTTTGTCGATCAGCTGCAGCTCAGCAGAATCCTCAATCGTAATGATCCGTTCATCACTTGGTATAAATTGTGATAAGGAATTTAAAAACGTTGTCTTCCCTGAGCCCGTCCCTCCTGAAACAAAGATATTGTATCCAGAGATCACCAGGATCTTCAGAAATTCTGCTGCTTCATACGATATCATTTCTTTTTCTATCAGATCCTCCATCATAAGCGGACGCTCCGGGAATTTGCGGATGGAAACAGCAGAACCGTCAATTGATATCGGATGAAGCACAATATTTACACGGGAACCATCTGCCAGTCTTGTATCTACAATGGGTGATGATTCATTAACCATCCTGTTATTAGCAGCCACAATCTGCTGGATCACATCATTCAATTTATCAGCTGATGTAAATTTCTTATCCGACGAAAACAGGCATCCTTCCTTTTCATAAAAAATATGCTCTGCCCCATTTACCATAATTTCCGTAATTTGAGGATCATCTAATAATTCCTGTAAAACGTCCAATTTTCTGAGAGAATAAAACAGACACTGCTCAAGCTCCTCCTGGTCATGCAGTGTCAAAAGCTTTTCTTTTGCATATGTTCTGCAATTTTCCGCGATGATCTGTTTTATCTCCTCATCTTTCATTTCTCTTGTGAGATCTATCTGCAGAAGAATCGACTCCCGAAGCATTTGGATCTCCTGATCTGTAACATTCATTTCTTTCTCCTTCTTAAACCTGGTCTATACCATCTCCCTTTGCGTACACTGTCTTACATAATCCCCAAAATTACTCCATTGGAGCTGTTCAAGCACATTTCCGTCATTCCGGACATCCTTTGCTGTATAAGGGATTTCAATTTTCCGGATTTTTTTCAAAAGTTCTTCCTGTAAGGTTTTTTCCAGCCAGATAAAAAATTTTTCTTCAAAACTCTGGTAAAAATATTCTCCTCTTCCGACAACGTAAAGCACATCGCACAAATTCAGACATTTTGACAATTCTCTGAGTCCAAAGCCAAAATCAATTACAAGCATGTTATACTCTGTGTATCGTTCTATAAAATCGATGATCATTGCAATCTCGGCTTCACCCATCTGTCCGATATTCTCTGGATTTGCAAATGGCAAAATAACATCTGTGCCACCCAGACGATAAATAAATTGTGAAAACCTCTCCGGTGTCAGTCTCTGATTTTTTACTTCCAGAAGGAAGTCCCCCATATCCATTTCTCCATTGCATCCAAATAACTCGCGAAAGTTTACAAATTCCATCAGGTTCATATAAAGAATCTGCTTTTCCTTCGCCACATTCTCTGCAAATAAGATAGAATAGAAAACCTGCATCTCATGTCTGGCAGGAGAACATACCCCTGTGATCTTTATTTTTCGGCCTGCCTGTGTCAGCTTCCCTGTCCTTTTTCTGTACCCTGCCTGGACAAATACTGTATGAAGTAACTGCTCCATCGGCTGATATTTTGAAACTATGATTTTCCCGGACATCTTTTCATTCTCCAATGCCGGTTCTTCTGCCACATTCTCCTGTAATTCTTCAGATAAAATCAAGATCTTTTGGTCTTTAAAATGTTCTGCCACCTCTTCTGATATGATCATACAGTCATATATTTCTTTGCTGCTTTTCAGCTTTTCCAAATCTGAAAAAATGGCCAGATCCACCTCCATTGACCTGTGTTTTGCCATATATGCTGCAAATCTCTCACAATATATTTCATCACTGCTGTAAAGTGCTAATTTTATTTTCGGCAATTACATACCCCCTTTTGTCAAAATAACAGCTAACAGTATCGCGATCGAAAAATGAATTTTTGTCAGCTTCTCCCCTCCTTGCTTTCTGTGCCCCAAATGCAGATACAATACTTTTCCCACACCAAGTATTGCTGCTATCACAAAAGAATAAAGCATCACTCTGATCAACTGTTCTGTTGTTATAAAACTGCCCACTACGGAAAATAATTTGATGTCGCCTGCCCCAAGTGCACGCATCTGAAATAAAAGATATAAAAGAACTACCGGAATTGTAATATTAAGAATAAAATATAGAACTCCACAAAATCCGCTTCCCATTATCCGGATTCCGAGTCCGTAAAGTAATCCACACAGGATCAGCCGGTTACTGATCTGCATGTACTGTATATCTGTCACTGTTGCGATCGATAGAAAGCTAAGCAGTGTCAGATAAATCATTCCCCCAATTCATCACCTCGCTTTTTGTTGTAAGACGGATTATAGCAACTGTCTCTACACTTGTCTATAGTATTTTTTCAAAAAAACTATTTTTGTCAGTTTCTTACAAAATTTTTTTTGGCTTCTATCCAATAAAGTAATGCAATACCAGGAAATCCAAGGATTCCAGATGTCAAAAGTCTCTTTTTGTAAAAACCTTTTTCTTCTCTGTATAGTTTTCCTTTTCTGAGCTTATACTTTTATAAAGATTATTGATTGGGGGGATTACCATTCGCATTTTACAAAAAAAATATGCAAAGGATAAGAATTATGCACTTCTTAAAGACGACCTCCACCAGACAGCAAGCGACCTGCGTGATGCATACAACAACCTGGAAAACGTAACAGAACCAGATCTGATCGACTGCTATATTTACCATCTTAATTCTGTACAAATGCGCTATAAATTTCTGCTGGCAAGTATCAAAGAATTGGAAAGGACTTAATTTTATTTGCATTCTTAGAGAAATCGTATTATAATTAGCTCGCTATGTATAAGCAAAAATAACTTTTATTAAAATAATTTTTAACAACAGGAGGATTTCAAAATGGCTCAGGTTACAAAAGCTACCATGATCGGTGAATTACTTCAGATTGACCAGAACATTGCTCCAATTCTTTTAAATATTGGTATGCATTGTCTTGGATGCCCATCTTCCCAGATGGAAACAATTGAGGAAGCAGCTATGGTTCATGGAATTGACCCAGATGCTTTAGTAAATGAAATCAATGATTTCTTAGCAAAAGATCTTGCTTAATCACATTTACAGTATCATTTCATATGAATTTAAAAAACGTCCGGATCTGATGATCTGGACGTTTTTCTATAATCACTGTCTCTTATAATTCAGCTAAAGTCTGCAGTGCATTTCCCTTAAGGATCACATGGTAGTGTTCTTTAAAATATGCTCCTGTTGCTGTCGTGTATACACGTTGACTTGCATATTCGGATAAAATATTACATACCTTGTTAAAAACTTCCGGTGTCTGGTCACTCTTACTTACCAGCAGATAATATCTATATGCTGCCTCATCCTTATACAGGTCACTCTTTCCGGCATAAAATCCGCAAAGTGTATGTGACAGCTTTATAATATCTGACAGATCTTTAAAAACAAACATCTTTGTAATGTCTACAAGGGTGCTGCCCGGTGTCTCATTCTTTTCTTTTTCGATGCTTTCTGTTTTTTCCTCTGTCTTTCCTGAAAGTCTGTTGCTCTTTCCCTGATCTTGCTGGATCTTCCTGAACAATCCAAGAATATCATCTGCACCCTCCGAAACAGGATTCATCCCTGCTCCTGATATGGAATCCTCGTACAGATCCTCCGGATCCGGCTCTGAAAATCTGGAAAAACGAGTGTCAAGTTCTTCCGGATATTCAACCTTTGTGATCAATAAGATCACCGTATCAGCAGACAATGGGATTGCCTCTATCATGAGTGGTATATCTTCCGCTTCAAATCCAAACTCATAAGCAGCCTGCTGCATCATATCCCGAAACAGCATCTTCGCCTTCTCTGTTCCATAAGCAAGTTCACTGAGCCTGATCTGACGCTCTGCAAGATCTTCTCTTGTTAACGTACAGCGAATCTGATTGTCATTCACTTTTTCTATTTTCATATAATCACTTCCTTCATCATCCGGAATACCTTGTAAACTGTACATCTATTATAATCAAATGATTTATTGATGTAAAGTATACCCTTTTATTAAATCTTTCTAAATTTCCTTTCTATTTTAATGTTTCTCACTCATTTTGTGAATTATTACCAAAAATACAAAAAATAGTTGAAAAACATTTCACCTCATGATATAAACTATGCATGAGATGGCGAAACTGATACGCTTTGAAAGGAGCGATTTTTCGCATAACTAAAACAATTCTGTTCGGCAAATACCGGATCATCTCTACTCTTGGTATTGGTAACAGCAGCACCGTCTATCTTGCTGAACATACAAAACTGAACGTATACCGGGCAGTCAAGTGTATCCCCAAGAACACTTCCCTGGTTACTTCACTTTCTTTAGAGGCTTCACTTCTAAAGAATCTTAATCACCCTGGTATCCCTGTCATTTATGATATTGACGAGGATGAATCTTACTACTATCTCGTAGAAGAATATATCAAAGGTGAATCACTTGACACATTTGTGTCGCATCAGTTTATTTCCCATGAACTTATATTAAAATTTTGTATCCAGCTTTGTGATATTTTAGATTACCTGCATCACTTAGTGCCATATCCAATCCTATATCAGGATCTTAAACCAGAGCATATTATAGTATGTGGCGATCAGCTAAAATTAATCGATTTTGGAATTGCATCTTTTTTTACCGGTTCTGGAAAAAATTACCAGATTTTTGGAACCAGAGATTTCGCTGCACCGGAGGCTGTAGCAGGACTTCCTGTATCTCCCTCTTCCGATATTTTCTGTCTCGGCAGAATTTTACAATATCTATGCAGCTATGCGTCTGAAACGTGTTCCGATTCTTTCGACACTATTATCCGAAAAGCCACTGCGACTGATCCAGTGGACAGATATGAAACGGTACACCTTTTCAGGGAAGATCTTGAAAAGCAAATAAGTACAGCGCATCATTCTGTTTCCCATCTCACAAACCAAATAACTGTCATTGGCACCAGACAAGGCGTTGGCACTACACATATTGCCGTTTCGCTGACCTGTATGCTAAACCATATCGGCCATGAAGCAATTTATGTTGAGCAAAATTCTTTTGGTACTCTTTCTGCCATGTCAGAATCCTATCTGGCACTAAAAGAAAGAAATGGCGTTTATCATTATCCGTTCTTTTCAGGTATTCCAGATTACGGACCAGGTGTTGCACCGATGATCCCTCCATCTGCCATCTTAGTCAGAGACTGTGGTGTGTATCAAAAAGATATAACAGAATTAGATCCAGAGAGCCTCATTCTTTTGATCATGAGCGGCAGTCCATGGGATATCAGTCATACAATCCTTGCAGGAAATGCATTTAAAAATCTGAAACATACCGTTTTTCTCTGTAATTATGATAATAAAAACGCTGCACAAAAGATTGCCTCTGCAATTGGGCAGAAAGTGTATTGCTTTCCTTTCGATTGCGATCCATTTTCCTTTACCCGCCAAAAACAGCAGTTATTTTACAACATTTTTTCTTTTGAAAGGAGACGAAAGAAATTTTTAAATTTCAAAATAAGACAACAATAAAACATTTTTCTGTCGGAATCTGCAGCTGTGACCGTGGATGTGGTGTGACGCACCTGACAATTGCTCTGGCTAATTACTGTTCTTCAAAATTACGGAAATCCACTGCATGTCTGGAAATAAATCACACCGGTGCGTTTAACAGACTCTCTGCATTCACTTCGGAAAAAACTCCTTATTCCAAATTGAAAGCCAATCCTGTTATTTCTATTTATAATGTGGATTACTATCCAACCATATCTCTTGAAAATATTCCTGAGATTTTTGGCAAAGGCTACTGCTATCTGCTGCTGGACTTTGGAGTTCTTACCGATCTTACTTTCCACGAATTCCTGCGATGTGACCGCAAAATTGTAATTGGCAGTCTTTCTCCATGGAAAGAAGATCTTTACCATCAGTTTTTTAATAACTATTTATTACAAATGCAATGGAACAGCTTTGTCTGTCTTGTACTGTTTGGGGAAAAACAGGATATCCATAGATTTTCCGGTAAATATCACATTTCCATGAAACAAATTCCTTTTATAAGAAATCCGTTTCATATCACACAAGAACAGTTTCCGTTTTTACAGGAGCTGCTTTAGGAGGCATTCTTATATTACATAATCGTAAAAAAACCATATTAATTACATTTTTTATCAGTCTTTGTCTGCTTGGTCTGCCATTTTGTCTGATGTTGTGGCTGCAATACAACAGCTGTAGGGATCTTCGCACTTCCGTCGAGGCATACGAAGCCAGGGAACTCGCATATTCAGACACGGTTGTATATGTTCTTGCAAAAGAACTGTCTGCAGGCGAACAGGTAACCAAAGACATGCTTACAGCCTGTACCATTCGTTTACCCGTTTCACAGAATGTTGCAGCCGGTGCAGATATCAATTCACTTGTTGGATGTTATGCTAAAACTTCCTTAAAAAAAGGATGTATCGTAACACCTGATCTGTTTTATGATGATATCTCTCTTGCAATACGTAACCGCTATCTTGAAATTTCAGATATTCTCCTTCCGGAAAATATCCGCAAAAACGATCTGATAGATGTACGTATTTCTTTCCCAAATGGTGAAGATTTTATTTTACTGCAAAAGCATCCGGTTGTCTCTCTGCTGACTGAAACTGTGAATGATTCTGTATCTGTCTACGGACTTTCACTGACTCTGTCAGAAGAAGAGCTTTTACGTCTCTCGAGCGCACGGGTTGATGTAAATCTGTACGAAGGTACTTACCTGTATGCTGTGATTTACCAGGCAGATTTTGAAAATGCTGCTGAAACCACCTACCCGGTAAATCCAGACGTATTTTGTTTAATGCAATGGGATCCAAATATTGTTTCACTTTTTACTGTTGAGAAAGAACAGGATAAACGTACTTTACTGGAAAACCATCTGCAGCTATTTATCCAGAAGGATACTGACAATTCTATCCTTCCTGTTTCAGGAAATGAATTGTCTGCTGAGGAAGATAATATATCACAAATGTAGTCTTTGCTTTTTCCTTTTGGTCCATACTATTTTATATAGGGGGACATAAACTTAATGTTTGAGCAGACAAAAAAGCTTTATATGGAGCTGTCTTCTCTGGAAAACAGAGGAGTTACAATCTGGCTGGAAGGGACACCCAGTGACCCTCTTGGGGTAGCCAGTCAATTAAATATTCACGATGAGAATCAATATATGCGCGACTATGTATTTGAAGAGGGGAGGTTGAAGGAAGTTCATTTTGACAAAGTAGATTCGGAAGAATCTTAATATATTATATTATGACGTATCTCTAAGTATTAGTGATTATTTTTAGTATTTATTACTTATTAATGTTATGCAGTAGAAATGCACGTATGGATAAGAGTCCTCAATACCTGATACAATCCAGGTGCATGATAACTACACTTATTTGAACAAAGATAATATGCAAAACAAAAACCGCTATTGCCAGGCGGTTTTTGTTTTTCTTAAGAAATCTGCCACTGTTATTTTACCCTTCTCTATGCTAAAATAATCTTAATTTATACAAATGATCAAATATTACAGAAAGGGTTATTTATGAAAAAGAAAATCATACCATTTATAGCAGCCGCAGTACTGATCCTTGTCATTATTTTATTCATGGTATTAGGCAATATTATCGAAAAATATACACCGTCCAAAGACCAGAAAGATGCACAGGAATACTATGGCATTACTACTGATACAGATGTTGCAATCATCTGTAATAATGAAGTGATTGAATCCAAAGGCAAACTGATCAATGATGTCGTATATTTAAGTTACGAAACTGTCCGCAGTTATATCAATTCCCGGTTCTACTGGGATTCTAATGAAAATATCCTGCGTTATGCAACTGCCAGTGATCTTATCTCTGTCAATGCTGAAAGCAGCGATTACTCTGTAACAAAAGACACACAGTCCTTTGGACATACCATTGTCAAAGCAGATGCTTCTACTGCCTACATTGCGATCGATTTCGTAAAACAGTATTCTGATTTTAAATATGAAGTTTATACGGATCCAAATCGTGTTGTCATCACAAATTCCTGGGGTGACTATCAGGCAGCTCCTGCTAAAAAGAACTGCGAGATCCGCTATCAGGGCGGAATTAAAAGTCCTATTATAACAGAAGTGACCAAAAATACCCCTCTAACCATATTAGAGACTGGTGACACCTGGACAAAAGTTGCAACTGCAGATGGTTATATCGGATATATAAAATCTAAAAATCTCGGTTCTGCCTCAACCCAGACTCTTTCCAGTGATTTCACACCAGAAGAGTTCGGGCACATTAGCAAGAATTTTAAAATCAATCTTGCATGGCATCAGGTAACTAACCAGACAGCAAATGGCAATGTTTCCTCGATTCTCCAGAAATCCAAAGGGATAAATGTCCTTTCACCTACCTGGTTTTACTTAAACGACAACAATGGAAATCTCGCAAATCTTGCAAGTTCCAATTATGTTGATTACTGTCACCAGAATGGTGTTGAAGTGTGGGCTCTTGTAAGCAACCTTGAAAATCCTGACGTAGATACTGCTGCGGTACTTTCCCATACCTCATCAAGAGATAATCTCACAAACAATCTTATCTCTTATGCAATCCAATATAATCTGGATGGAATCAATGTTGATTTTGAAGCACTGTCTGTAGATGGCGTTGGCAACTCCTATATTCAGTTTATCCGCGAACTTTCTTTAAAATGTGCCAACAACGGAATTGTGCTCTCTGTTGATAACTATGTTCCTAGTGATTATACCAGATTTTATAATCGTTCTGAGCAGGCACTCTTCGCTGATTACGTAATCGTAATGGCATACGATGAACACTATTCCGGTTCCGAAGAAGCCGGTTCTGTTGCTTCCATCGGATATGTTACACAAGGTGTAGAAGATACATTAAAAGAAGTTCCTGCAAATCAGCTGATTCTTGGCATGCCATTCTATACCAGAGTATGGTCTGAGACACCTGCAAGTCAGCCGACTGATGAAGCAGACAGTGCAGCTTATTATGATCTCTCCTCTTATGCGACAAGCATGACTGAAGTTTCAAAGCTTCTAAAAGCAAATGGTGTAGAGCCAGTATGGCTGGAAGATGTCGGACAGAACTATGCCGAGTATCAGAATAATGGTGTAACTTACAAAATCTGGATTGAAGATGCTTCTTCTCTTGAGAAAAAACTCACTGTAATGGATCATTATGGTCTTGCTGGTGGTGCTTTCTGGAAGCTTGGAATGGAGGACAGCTCCATTTGGGATACTATTATCAAATATATTAATTAATGGATCATTCCTTTTATCAATATCCATACTTTCATTTCTATAACTTTTAATGAACGATACTAAATCCTATAGTCTGTGAATACGATAGTAGAAACAGCCTATAGGATTTTTTATGGAAATCAAAAATTTAACCTCTAAAATTGAACTCTGTATGGGGATTTTTATCGTTATCTGTGCATTTCTTCTGTCCAGAAAAGATGTATTTCCTGTAAACTCTCTACCGGCTTCCGTTTGTATCACTATCGATGCCGGACATGGTGGAAGTGATCCCGGGAAAATAGGGATAAATCATGCAAAGGAGAAAGATATCAATCTTGTCATTGCAAAAAAATTAAAAGATATTTTGGCGGCGAATGGTGTGAAAGTAATTATGACCAGAGAATCCGATCATGGACTTTATTCAGATGACACCATAAATAAAAAGGTGGAAGATATGCAGAAACGCTGTCAGATTATTTCAGACTCCGATTCATTGTTCACGATCAGCATTCATCAGAACAGTTATCCCACATCAGACATCCGGGGCGCACAGGTTTTTTATTATGGTCAGTCAGAAAAAGGAAAGCTTCTCGCCGAAACCCTACAGCATTCACTCGTCACATTGGTTGATCCTGATAATCACCGGCAAGCAAAAGCTAACGAAAGCTACTATTTGCTAAAAAAAACACCCACACCTACTGTTATCGTAGAATGTGGGTTCTTAAGTAATCCTGAAGAAGCGGATCTGCTTCTTCAGGATGAATATCAGGA
Organism: uncultured Roseburia sp.; assembly: GCA_934292805.1. Classification (GTDB taxonomy): domain Bacteria; phylum Bacillota; class Clostridia; order Lachnospirales; family Lachnospiraceae; genus Roseburia. The sequence continues at coordinate 29,669 of CAKQXQ010000018.1, forward strand.
TAAAATTGTTGCTGCGATCTATTCCGGCATTCAGACTTATCTCCGTCAGGAAATACCGGATTCACTCTCTACCGAAAGTGATCAAAATTTAAATACAGCTACTCCATAACCGGATAATGGGTATGCAAAAGAATATGGTCTTCCATCGCATTCGGATTTCACTGCTTTGTATGCAAGTTCTTTCTCCTTACCAGTGCCACCGAATTCTGCTGCATCACTGTCTAACACCAGCTTGTATGTTTTTCTTCTCGGCACACCAATACGATAATCCGGACGCTCTACAGGTGTGAAATTGCATACAAACAAAAGATTATTCTTACCATCTTTACTTTTACGGATAAAACTGTAAATGCTTCTGTCTCTGTCATCTGCATTGATCCATTCGAATCCATCCCAGCTGCAGTCCTGCTCATAAAGTGCACGGTTTTTATTATACAGATGAAGCAGTGCCTTCACCCAGTTCTGCATCTGTTTGTGATCTGGGTTCTCCAACAGATACCAGTCTAATTCTCTTGCCTCACTCCATTCCTGAAGCTGCGCAAATTCCTGTCCCATAAATAGCAGTTTCTTTCCAGAATGTCCGAACATGAACGCATATCCAACCATAAGATTCTGGAATTTTTCTCTTCCAAGTCCCGGCATCTTATTGATCATGGAACATTTCAAATGCACCACTTCATCATGGGATAATACAAGAATGTACTTCTCACTCTCATTATAGCTCATCGCAAATGTCATTTTGTAATGATTATCTTTTCTGAAATATGGATCCAGTTTCATATAATCAAGAAAATCATGCATCCATCCCATATTCCATTTATAACTGAAGTTCAATCCATCATCTTCTACTTTGCCTGTCACTTTCGGCCAGGCTGTTGACTCTTCTGCGATCATCACAGCTCCGTGGTTACGTCCAAGGATCAATGTATTAATATGCTTAAAGAATTCGATCGCTTCAAGGTTCTTATTGTCTCCATAAATATTACGAACCCACTGACCTTCTTCTTTTCCATAATCAAGATACAGCATGGAAGCAACTGCATCTACACGTAATCCGTCAATATGATAATGTTCAATCCACATTAAGGCACTTCCTATCAGGAAGTTCTTAACCTCGTTCTTACCATAATCAAAAATCTTTGTTCCCCAGTCCGGATGCTCTCCCTTTCTTGGATCTGCATACTCATACAGACAGGTTCCATCAAATTCCGCCAGTCCATGTGCATCTTTTGGGAAGTGAGCCGGTACCCAGTCTAAAATAACGCCGATCTTGTGCTTATGGCATTCATTGATAAAATATGCAAAATCCTCCGGTTTTCCATATCTTGAAGTCGGTGCATAATATCCTGTTACCTGATATCCCCAGGATCCGTCGAATGGGTATTCAGAAATGCCCATTAATTCGATATGTGTATATCCCATTTCTTTCACATAAGGAATCAGAGACTTTGCAAGATCTCTGTAAGAATAAAAACCATCGTCTTCTCTACCCGGATGTCTTCTCCAGGAACCTGGATGTACTTCATAAATCGCCATAGGCTGACTGTATACATCTTCACAAGCCGCTCTTTCTTCCATCCATTTACTGTCTGACCATTTAAAATGTTCGATATCTGCAATCGCAGATGCAGTACCTGGACGAAGTTCTGCATAATTTGCATAAGGATCTGCCTTGTAAAGACGATTACCATCTTTTGTTTCGATCACATACTTATATAAGTCTCCCTCTTTCACTCCCGGAATGAATGTCTCATAAATATCCATGGACTCCAGACGTTCCATTTCGTTCGCTGTTTCATCCCAGTCGTTAAATGTTCCGATAACAAAAACCCGGCTGGCATTCGGTGCCCACAGATCAAAGCTTGCTCCCTTTACCTTTTTCTCCGTTTTCAAATGAGCACCAAGCTTACGATAAATCTCATAATGTGTTGCCTGTCCAAATAAATATCGATCCAGTTCTGTAAAATTTGCCATATCCCTATACCCCTTTTTATTTATAGATCAAAATCTTTTTCGCGTAATATAATATAGTCATTATCATCATATCTTCTGGATGTGATAATGCTAAACGCCTTCTTCAAACCGCCCTTCTCTGAATGTGTAATTGCTTTATCCACAACATCCTTTACTTCTGCCAGTGTTGTTTCCCTGTCAACATGTTCAATATTGCTGATACAATTATAAAGAGCAAGAATTCCCAGTTCATCTATTGAATATCCCAGTTCATTTGCATATGATTTTGCAAAGACGACCAGTTCGTCGCTAGTAAAAATCGGAATATTAATCTTCTCAGAAAACTTTGCTGCAAATCCGGTATCTCTGGAAAGTGCTTTCTGGATACCATGCTTGGTATCTTCAAGGATCACAAAGAGACCACTTGTGTCATGTTCCATTAAAACAGAAAGCTTTACTGCTGTCTCTCTGGAAAGATCCCCGGCTTTCTCTATGATCAGACATCCACCTGCAACCTTTTTCAGAAGCTCCGCTACATCTTTCTGATTTAACGTTGATGCTTCAACCTTACCGATTTTACCTTCCGGTCTGCCTGTCTCCTGCTGTAATGCTTTAATCATGTTTGTTGCCAGTACAGTCTTACCGCTTCCGGAACCTCCCTGAATGATCATGTTACCTGTTCCGGCAGTTCCTCCGGCAACAAGATGCTGCATCGCACCTGTCATCGCCTGACAGAGCTGCTTCTCCATTCCCTGGATCGGCACGAAATATGTAAAGATCTCTTTCTGTTCCTTTGTCAGCTTTGTGATGGTACCGGAAGTTTCCAGTGTTTCCGGTTCTGCGATCTTCGGAAGCTCTTCCTCCCATGTATCTGATTTTGGCATTCCAAAATCCTTCGGAAACTTGATAACCGGAAGTTCTTCCTTTTCTTTTGTTTCTTTTGCCATCTGTCTGGCTGTTTCTGCTATAATTGCCGCTTCCACATCCACATCTGTTCCGGCTTCATTTTCCCGTGTCTGTGCAGCAGACCCATTTTTGAAATGGTTTTCAAAACTGACCACTTTGCTATTTGGAACTTCTGCCTGTGCTTCTTCCGGGACATCTTCCCATTCAGCGTCAGAATCTTCTACAAAAGAGATCTCTGGCAAATGATCTTCCTCTGCCATCAGGTCTTTCACTTCATCCGCAAGTATCTCCTCAGGCATCAACTCCTTCACTTCTCCTGCAAGTACTTCATCAGGTATCTGTTCCTCTGCCTTTGCTTCTGCCTCTTCATCCTGTACCGGTTCCTCTGTTCCGCCTGCAACTTCTTCCGGTATCTGTTCCTCTTTCATATATCTTCCGACTCTGGCATCTTCCACATCCTCAATCTGCCTGTCCATACGGGCATTCTCTGCCTCCAGCTGATTGATCTCATTCTGCAGAAGCTCATTCATATTGGCAAACATCTCTGTTGCGCTTCCGTCTTCGATTGGATTTCCTGCTTCATTCTCTGCAAGGTACTTCTCTTCCAGAAGATCTTTCGGGCTGAAACCGGAATCTAACTTCGGGATAATCTCTGCCAGACGCTCCATAAGTTCTTTTGCTTCCTGCAGTGCCTTTGCCTTTGTTGCCTCAAACTTACGCTGCTCCGCCTCCATAAGTGCAGTCTCCGCAGCACGCTTTGTCTTCTCCCACTCTGCCAGGATATCCTCGATGCACATCTGCCCGGTAATCTGCTTCTCTATCATATTACCGCCAGGAACATTCAGACTCATCTGTCCGTCATCTTCCACCAGCATCTCCTGAAAGTTTACTTTGAGGGAGGTGTCGATCTCCTCGTCGGTTTCAATGTGATAATCTTCCTTCTTTGCTTCTTCCTCTTCCTTCGGGATCTGGAGATATGGAATATCCTCAACGAGCTTCTTAATGTTATCCATCGTATCATCAACTGCTTCTTTTTCAGTCGCGTTCATGATCTCCTGCATGCTCCGCTGAAGTTCTTCCTGAAGATTCTGCGTATTAAATCGTTCCGGTGACATTTTGACATTCTTGATCTGTACCGGTTCCGGGATAATCTCACCGGACTCAAGCTCATCGTCCGGTCTCACCTCAACAAATCCGTCTTTCTGCTGACGGAAATTCCGGTATTTTTCTTCCTGCTGCTTTGTCAGCGGCTGATAAAGCATCTTAAGCTCTAAAGCCCGCTCAACATATGGTCCGTCACCGAACCACAGGATCAGTTCATCACAGGCAGCGATGCACTTCTCGCTCATGCCGGCTCTGTGATAAAGACATGCCAGTTCATATGCCCACTCCTCCAGATATTCCTGGTTCTTCAATTCTTCCAGTATCTGGATCAGGGTCTGAATGTCAGCTCCCTGTGCTTTGCAGATTTCATACTTCAGAACATACTTGAGATTGTCATGTGGTGCGATCTCCACAAATTCCTGATAGTATTCTTTCGCCTCATCAAAGCTCTGTGTTTTAAGTGCTACTTCCGCCAGACGGTAGATGATCATCCTTCCGATCGGTGATTTGTCATAAGCTGTCAGAAGAACTTCCCTGCTGTCATCATAGCGTCCCACTTTTTCATATATTTCACCGGCTTTCACCAGTGCATTAATATTCTTTATCTTACGCCAGTTGATGCTGTCTACAACCTCTGCCGCCTCTTCGTATTTACCTTCCGCTGCAAGAGATTTCATCTGATCCAGCTTTAATTTATATTCGTATTTATCCAATTGTGCCACCTCAAACCGTGCATTTCTCTATTCTTTGTTAACTTTTAGTTTATCATAGCCATGAATAGATGTCAAAATTTATCACGCTTTGTCTTCCGGTTTCTTAGCAAGTTTTTTCTGACTTTTTTTGACTTTTTCTTCGTGATTATAGATTGGCTGATTTGTCACTTTATCTATCTTATTAAGGTTTACATAATCAATCTTATCTGCCGGTATCCCACGATGTTTCAGAATATACTCTACTATATTCTGGATGATATAATAAATAACTGCCATGATTGGAACACCGAGAAGCATTCCAGGGAATCCCCACAGACCTCCGAACACCAGGATTGCAAAAACAACCCAGAAAGAAGACAGTCCTGTCGAATTGCCAAGAATCTTCGGTCCGATAATATTACCATCTATCTGCTGTAAAATAATAACAAAGATCAGGAAATAAAGTCCCTGCATCGGATTCTGCAGAACAATGATAATAAACGATGGGATTGCTCCAATGAACGGTCCAAAGAAAGGAATGATATTCGTCACTCCAATAATCACTGCAACGAGCACCGTATCTGGCATTTTCATGATAGCAAGAACGATATATGCAAGGACTCCAATGATCGCCGAATCCAGTATCTTTCCACTGATAAATCCTCCGAATATCTCGTTACTCTTGCGGATCGTTTTTACGATCACATTCGCTCTGACCGGTTTGAAAATCGCAAAAATTATCTTCTTTGCCTGTCCCGCGAACTTCTCCTGATTCGCCATAACATAAACAGAAATGATCAGTCCTACCACAATATTAATAAAGAACTTCACAGTCAGGATCACACCGCTTGTCACAGATGCAATATATACTTCTGCCTGCGGAATAAATGTGTTCTTCATCCAGTTCTCAAAGAAATTACTTGCTTCAGTGATCACACGCTCTGCAATATCTGCGACCTGGCTGTCACCCTTTGCAAAATCGTTGATCCATGCGATCAGTGACTTTACTTCTGACGGAAGTGTCGTCACAACACCCTGGATACTCTGCAGAATAGATGGAACAATCGCCGCAAGAAGCAATACAACAATCCCTACCATAAATAAAAGTGAAGCTGTGATTGCCAGTCCTCTTGCCAGATTCTTTGCTTTCTCTTCATTCTTTATCCGTTCCGTAAGGATTCCATACACCTTTCCATCAACCCACTTCATCAACGGGTTAAGAAGATATGCCACAACAAGACCTATGATCACCGGCTGTAAAATCTGTGTCAGCTTTTTCCAGAAATCTGTAAATCCATTGTAACGATAAATTATAAAGAAAAACAGAATACAACAACAAAACGTAATAAAAATCGCAAGTGCGATAATCGTGATCTGCTTCAGGTGATATTCGTCTTTCTTTGGTTGCTTTGTAGATTCTTCCTGAGGTAACTTTGTATTTTCTTCCAAATTTTTCCTCTCCTTTTTGAGTGATTTCCTGCCGGATGATCTGATATTTCTTCTCTGTAACCACCTGACATTTTAACATTATTTTACCCCAAAAAAGGAGGACTGTCACTAAACAGTCCCCCTTTTTTATATTATTTTTAGATTCCTTATCCTCTGTAATAATTGATAAGGCATCCTTTTAAGATAATCTCTCTTTCATCATCTGTAAGTGGATCCATATGAAGTGTAAATTCCTTCATGGCACCATCTTTGATCACGTATGCTGCAATATCTGATTTCTTTTCTTCAATTGCTTTTCTGATCTCCGGAATAAAAATATAATCCAAATTATGGAATGGGAGTTCTCCTTTTTCAATGATAAATGGAAGCATTCCCCAGTTGATCAGATTAGAACGGTAGCGTTTTGTTGCATATTCATTTGCAATATTTGCCCAACCGCCAAGTACCTTCTGACAGGAAGCTGCCTGTTCCCTTGCTGAACCGTCACCTGGCTTCACTGCAAAAATTGTACTTCCGAATCCGGCAAATCCAGGCTTTGTTCTTGCATCCACACCAAAATCAGGAATCTTTGTTTTAATCACATTGATCACTTCCTGCAGCTCCGGAACAGCTTCCACAGGACACTCCTGCACTTCGATCGCTTTTTCTGCCTTCTGGATCTCTTTTGCACGTCCGACATATAACGGATCTTTTCTTGAAAGTGCAAACTCTGCAAGTCCAAGTGGATTGGAACGGAAAGATGATGTCTCACCGGATGGGATCAATTCATCTGTGGTTGTTACCGGGTCATGGATCTCAGATACAACTTTTAATACCATATGTTCCGGCAATGCACTCATCTGCGGCCAGTCTTTGATGTTTGGTCCAAACTGGATCTCTACAGACGGATCAGCTACGCCTTTGCTGTCGAATACACGGTTTTCATAAATCTTTTTATCAAAGAAATATTTTGGCTTTGTATAATTGACATCAATCTCTGTTGCAGCTGTCAGATATCCTTTATTGGCAGCTGTAGCTGCGATAGATCTTGCATCCATTAATGCAACAGATGCAACCTGACCCTTCTGGACCTTGGATCCTTCTCTGTTCGGGAAGTTTCTGGTAGAATGACGGATTGAGAACGCATTGTTCGCCGGTGTATCACCTGCACCAAAGCAAGGTCCGCAGAATGCTGTTTTCACGATCGCTCCTGTTTCCATCAGGCTTGCTACAGCACCATTCTTCACAAGTTCCATATAGATCGGTGTACTTGCCGGATATACACTTAATGTAAATTCATCCGGTCCAATGCTTGTACCCTTCAGAATATCTGCTGCATCACAAATATTTTCAAATCCACCACCGGCACAGCCTGCAATAATTCCCTGGTCTACATAAAGCTTACCATTTCTTACTTTGCTCTTTAAATCAAGCTTGACTGCTCCGTCAAAGCTTACCTCTGCACGTTTTTCACAGTCATCTAAAATATCCATCAGATTCGCATTCAGCTCCTCGATCGTATAGGTATTGCTTGGATGGAACGGCATTGCGATCATTGGCTTGATCTGACTCAGATCAATCTCGATCATTCCATCGTAATAAGCAACCTCACCCGGGTTGAGTTCTTTATATGCCTGTGGTCTTCCATGGATTGCATAGAAGTCCTGTACTTTTTCATCTGTTCTCCAGACTGAGGACAGACAGGTTGTCTCTGTAGTCATAACATCTACACCGATACGGAAATCAACGCTTAAGTTGGAAACTCCAGGTCCGACGAATTCCATGACTTTATTCTTTACATAACCTCTGTCAAACACCTCGCCGATGATCGCAAGCGCAACGTCCTGAGGTCCGACACCTTTCTGTGGTGTTCCGGTAAGGTATACACCAACAACTCCAGGCATATCGATATCATAGGTTTTGTTCAATAACTGTTTTACAAGTTCCGGTCCGCCCTCCCCGATGGCCATTGTTCCAAGGGCTCCATAACGGGTATGGGAATCGGATCCAAGTATCATTGCTCCGCTTTCTGCCAGCATCTCTCTGGCAAACTGGTGGATAACTGCCTGATGTGGTGGAACATAGACGCCACCATACTTCTTGGCACAGGTCAGTCCAAACATGTGATCATCCTCGTTGATCGTACCACCAACTGCACACAAACTGTTATGACAGTTCGTCAGGACATATGGCATTGGAAAGCGTTCCAGTCCGGATGCTCTTGCTGTCTGGATAATACCAACAAATGTAATATCGTGAGAAGTGAGTTTGTCAAATCTCACCTGCAGCTTCTCCATGTTCCCTGATGTATTATGCTTTTTCAAAATCCCATAAGCAATTGTGTTCTCTGCCGCCTGCTCTTTTGTTACAGCTTTACCGGTTTTCTGTAAAACCTCAGCAGCTTCTGTCATAATCTCCCGACCATTCACGAGATAAACACCATTATCGTATAATTTCATATGTTCCTCCATTCTATTTCAGTGAATCCGTCAAAATAATCTGTTTCAAGAACTTTTGATATGAATTATAAAGATACTCCATCTAAAAATCAAGCACTTTGACACACTAAATTAATAAAAGAACTCTGAGATTTGATTTTCCCAAAGTTCTTTTTCTCTTTTTATACAATTTCCTTTAACCCACTTAATGTGTCGATTCGTGCATACAGCATTTTTTCTGTTTCCTCATCCGGTTCTGTCAGATCCGGCACCATTACAACAGAAAGTCCTGCCCGATATGCTGACAAAACTCCATTCGGAGAATCTTCCACTGCGATGCAATCCTCCGGCTTTTCTCCAATCTGTTCACATGCATAAAGATATACATCCGGCTGTGGCTTTCCGTTTTCCACTGTTGTTGCACTCACTATTTTATCAAACTTATCATAGATCCCAATCTGTGTAAGATACTGTTTTGTACGCTCTGGATCTGTCGCCGTGGCCACTGCTCTTTTCATGTTTTTTTCTGCAAGATAGGAAAGAATATCATCTACTCCCGGTTTTTTCTCGATTCCATACTTAGCAATATGCTCACGCATAAGTTCTTTTCTTCTTGCACGTATTGCCTCATAGTCAAAAGAATCTCCAAAGATTCCCCGCAGATATGGACCTGCATATTTCCCGGCAAGACTCCGGATTGCAAGGCCATCTTCCCTTGTCACTTCAAATCCGGCTTCCTTTGCTGCCTGCTGCCAATATACGTTCAGCCATTTCTCAGTATCGATCAGGATTCCATCCATATCAAAAATCACTGCTTTTATCATGACCTGATTCTCCTTCTGATTGTATTTCCTCTGTTATATATTCTGTGTCCTGTATTTCATCATGATTTCCTGCCGCACTATCCATGTATGGTGGAAAAATGATCGTCGCCTTAAAAAGGTCTCCGTCTACTTTGATATCAAAAGTTCCCCCCATCAAAACCGTCAGATTCTTCGCAATAGAAAGTCCTAATCCGCTTCCTTCTGTTGTTCTGGAGGAATCACCTCTGATAAATCTCTCAGTCAGATCACCTGCATTACTGTTTTCTCTTGCAAGCGAACGTTCTGACACATTTTTTATTGAAAATACCACTTTATTTTCCTGATAGAAAATATCTACATAAACACGCGTTTTTTCCAATGCATATTTTGCAACATTATTATAAAGATTCTCGATCACACGATACAACTGCCTTCCATCTGCCCGGATATACACTTCAGTCTTAGGCATCTTGGTAACTATCGTTAATTCTTTCTGCTCAAACTTCTCATTAAATTCACCGCTTGTCTGATATACAAGCTCTACCAGGTCGATCGTCTGCATATCCAGCTTGACATTTCCCGAACTGATCTTCGATGCCTCGACCAGATCTTCTGTCAGCTGCTTCAGTCTCTGTGATTTTTCATCCAGGATCTTCACATACCCCTGCACACGCTCATTTTCTATTTTCTCCATTTTGATCAGGTTTACATAATTAATAATGGAGGTGAGTGGTGTTTTGATATCATGTGACACATTCGTGATAAGATCTGCTTTCATGCGTTCATTTTTTGTACTGTCATCTACTGCATGCAAAAGTCCCTCGCCAATATTATTCACAGACTCTGCCATCAGCTTTTCGTCTCCATGAAGATCTTCTGTCTCAATCTTCTCTGACAGATAACCTTTTTTTATGCGCTCGATCCCTTCTATAATTCGCTGCTGTTCCACTCCTTTCCGTAGGAACAGATAACATTCATATCCTGAAAAAAGAAGCAGCAGCACAAGCCCCGGTATACTTCCGTAGTAAAATGCCCAGACTGCCAGAACAAAGCATACGATCATATGTATCAGAAAAAGTATCAGGATCCGCGTCGTTGTCTTCCGCTCAGAGAACACTTTATGAATGCCTTTTCCAAGCCAGCACGCAAGACTTGTCTCCCACAGTACTTCTGCTTTCATTCTTCTTACCATGCTCAGATAAAAAAGCAGGAAAAGTGCATCAATCAAAAGACTTACTGTTCCGGATGCAACTGCAATTCCATAGACTGCCCAGTCATCACTGCTGATTTTTGTTACAAACACAGCAAGCTCACTGATGATGAAAATAAATCCGGCTGCCAGTATCTCTGTCTTGATCCTGTCGATCGCATTCAGGTGGATTTCTTCTCCCTCTCTTCTTCCGGCCGCAAGCGTCATATACACAAGCGTAATGATCCATCCGATCAGGCTGATAAGGCCACAGAAAATGCATACTTTGATCCATGGATGCAGCCTTGCATATTCAATGGATGCATCCTGCAGATCATCTTTTGCAGAAAGATCCGTATCAATTCCGATGATCAGTGTCATATTTTCCGATGGCCAATTCATCTGATTTCCATAACCACCAAAGAAATAGTCCGCCATTCCACGGATGTTCGTTCCAAATTCTTTATCCATCAGATCATAGATAATATAGTTGCCCATTGTTTTGGCTTCCATTAGAACAGCTTCTGTATCGAACTTTGTTCCATCCTCCGTATCCGGCTGGTTGGTATACCAGTTCTCACCGACCCGGTACCAATAACAAAAATTGGTCTCATCTTCATTAAATTCATTCGTATAACGCAGATACCGCTTACTCTCTTCCTGTGTCCTGTCATCTCCTTTGATAAGAAGCTTCATATAATCGCTCAGATCATTGCACTTCTGCTCTATACATTTTGTATAATACCCGGAATCCAGAAATTGTTCTGTTCCAACATCTGTTATCCTGAAAATACTCTTGCCGATCATTGCTGCCAGCAAGAAAACAGATATTGTCAGTACCACAGTAAAAAAGAGATGCAGGATCAGTCCTGTGAGTTTCATTCCGTAGGAATATGGTTGTTTCTCCATTCTTATCAATCCCTTTTCCTAATTCTTCTCAATCTTATATCCGACACCCCATACAACCTTAAGATAACGAGGTTCCTTCGGATTAATCTCAATCTTCTCCCTGATATGGCGGATGTGTACAGCAACCGTATTATCTGCCCCGATCGCATCTTCATTCCAGATACTTTCGTATATCTGATTAATTGAAAATACTTTTCCCTGATTCTTTACGAGCAGAAGCAGGATATTGTACTCGATCGGAGTAAGTTTTACAAGCTCTCCATCCACAGTTACCTCTTTCAGATCATCATTAATACTGAGCCCGCCTACGGTGTAGACATTATCATTCGCTTCTGCTGCATTTCCAAGCTGGGTATAGCGGCGCAGCTGGGATTTCACTCTTGCCACAAGCTCTAATGGGTTAAATGGCTTCTCTACATAATCGTCTGCACCGATATTAAGCCCCAGGATTTTATCAGAATCTTCTGTCTTGGCTGACAGAATAATAATCGGAATACTGCTGTTCTCCCTGATCTTTAAAGTTGCACGGATTCCATCCAGTCTTGGCATCATGACATCCATGATGAGAAGATGGACTTCATGATCCTTCAGAATTTCCAGTGCTTCCTCGCCATCATAAGCTTTCAGCACCTGAAATCCTTCCTGCTGTAAATAAATTTCAATCGCTTCTACGATTTCTTTATCATCGTCACATACTAAAATTGTCTGCATGAGGTACCTCCCGGAATTTTATAGTTTACATCATAATTCTATCAATAAAAACTACTTTTTTACAGTGGTAAAATCTTAATTGTCTCTTAAATAATACAAAGAAGGAACCTCTTTGTCTGGTTCCTTCTTTGCAAAAGCCTCTTTGGGTTTTAAAATGTTTTATTTTTTAAATTTGTCAAAAAAAGATTTCTTCTCCGGCTGCTTAATATCCGGCACTTCCGTTTTTTCACCATTTTCTTTCCACTTAAAGTATTCTGAATCAAGATTCACATTTATCTCCGGAGCCGCCTTATCTGTCTTCTCTTCAGGCACAGGTTCGGTTTCCTCTTCAAGGCTTAGTCCATGTTGTTCAAAATAATCCTTATTCACCTTTATTTCCGGTTTTGCTGAAGCATAATGTGAAACGCTTTCCAGCCCGTCTTCTTTCCATTTCTTCTCTTTTGCGATCTTCTTATTGCGTTCTTCAATGATGCTCATATACTTGTCTGTGTCTTTCAGACCCTGCAGATGACCCTTTAGCTCTGACTTATCCTGTATTACATACTTCCGTTCCTTTTCAAGCTGTTCTTCCATCTGCGTAAACGCTTTCTGCACAGATTCGTTCGTTTCCTGCATGATATCAAGTACACGCTTTAACGCTTCATCTGTATACAAAACAGAGGCTGCATAAACATCTTCTGCCTTCTTCTTCGCATCCGTGATAATTTCCTCGCCGACTTTTTTATGTTCGCGTTCTGCTTTCTCACGATTTTCTTCGTTGAGTTCGTACTCTTCCATCATTTCAGACATACAGGCTGCGATCTGCTTCAACAGATCTACCATCTTTTTCTTGTCTACAATGATTTTGTCTGACTTATCGTCGTAAGGTTCACTTTTTGATACAAGAACATGCAATTCCCTTAATACTTTTTCTGTTTTGTCCTGTGCGCTCATCTGCTTCTCCCTGCCAATTCCGCCTGCTTTTTATTTTTTTCTTCTGGATCTCACTTTTTTCACGATTTTCTTAATTAATACTATAATGAAAATCACAAGTAAAATCAATACTGCGATCACACCGACAATGATCGCTGTAAATTTATTCGGATTTTTTACAAGGTCAACGATATTCCTGCTGTCATCTACCTGTTTTCTGTAATGTGTAGTGCTGTAATATTCCGGCACATTTGCAATTCCATCTCCATCTGTATCTTCAAAGGATTCCATATATCTGGCAATTGCATCCCATGCCTTTAATTCTTTGCCATTCTCTGTGACGATGACATCTTCAAAATCTTCAATCGGTGTACCGTCAGCATACTTCGGAACAAGAGATAACAGGCCATAGGACATGTCTGTTACCGCACTTAACATCTGTCCGCTGTAAAGGTCTGCAACCACGCGGTATAATTTATCATCCTCAAGCTCAATTCTCTGTGTACCATCGTCCAGATAGACATCTGTCACCTTATTTAAAATCATTCTGTGCGGATTATATGTAAAATTGAGTCCGCTGTTGTAAAGTCTTGCAGTTGTCATGAAATCAGAAACAGATGCATCGATCTCTGCAGCTGTCTTTAATTCCTTTCCTGTCAGATAAACACTGATCAGAGGATACCCCGGCACACCATCTGCTCCGATACCCAGTGAAAAAGAATTAAATACCTGTTCCACTGTAATGTCACCTTTGGCATAAGTATCACGAACCGTGCCACTTGGGACGACTGCGACATCTACCGGTATTCCGTCAAAATCAGCTGCATTTTCTACTGCATACACATATGCGTCGGACATGAGGTCTCCAAGATTATGCTCTGTATGAATGTTCTCAAGATCTTTCTGTGTTGAAAATGCAATATCATTCTCTGCAAGAACAAGATCTTTTGTATAACCGAATCCGGCCAGATAATCAGTATCTACCGTATCCATAAAACCATCAATCGTCTTCTGTGTTTCTTCATCCGGTGCAATGTCTGTTGTAATAGGGATCAGCCCATAGGATGCCAGCTCCCATCTTCCATTCTCTTTCTGTGTCAGGGACATCTCACCAAGATTCTTGCCATACTCTCCGCATGACACAATGTAAGTATCTCCGTGAACGATCGGCTGCTCCAATGCCGTATGTGTATGACCGCTTAAGATCAGGTCAAGCTCCGGTACTCCTTTTGCAAGAAGTTCATCCTCGGATTTGCTCTCATCGTCCCACGTTCCACTGTGGGAAACACAGACGATCATATCTACATCTTCTTTTTCTTTGATCTCTTTTACTGTTTCCTTAACTGCCTCTACCGGATCCCTGAACTGTAATTCACATGTCGGTGCACAGGCAAGTGCATCTTTTCCGAAAACACCTACCACAGCGATGTCTGTGTCATCCTTCTCCAACACCACATAATCACTGACTCCATAGTTGTCAAATGCATCCCTGATCAGCTGCTGCCCTTCTGTAAGCCCTGCTGCTTCCATCGATTCCCAGTCAACATTGCAGACTACCATTGCCGGTAATGTATCTTTGGATTCTACTGCACTGTTTAACATATTCGCAAGTCCCTTGGAGCGATAATCAAATTCATGATTTCCAAATGTTGTCACATCACATCCGAGATAGCCAAGCATACGGAGTTCTGCTGCCTGTGTCTCATAAACAGTCTGGATCAGCGTTCCCATGGAAAAATCTCCGCCATCGATCACTAACGTCTCCGGATTCTTCGCTTTCTGTTCCTTGATCAGGGTGTTGATCCTTGCAAATCCACCGACTTCCTTCTCTTCCTCATCAATGATCGTAGTAAATGAGTTCAGGTGTGAATGCGTATCATGTGTGAAAATAATATCCACTTCTTTTGCAGATTCCGCTGTCTCTCCATACACCATTTGAGTGCTGCCCAAAGACGACAGCAGCAACATGCCTGCAAGTACAGGCGCAATGATCCATTTTCTTTTCATTTTGCTTCTCCTTTGCCATACCCAGAAAAATATATCTGTCTCCCATCGCCTTATATTTTTCATTTGTTTTTTAAAAAGAAAAAGGCAAAACCACTTTTTCATGCTCTGCAGTTTTGCTTTTCGTATCTTATATTTTACTCAATTTTTACATTAATGTAAAGAACGTCCTACATTTACATAAAAAGAATCCCGCCCGCGGGATTCTCCGCCTGCGGCGGGTCGCAATATGCGACATGTTTCTTATCCGCCGCAGTGCGATCCTCACGGAGTGTTTTTGATGTAATGGAAACGAAGTTTCCTATTACATCAAAAAAAGAACCCCGGAATTTCCGGGGTTCAAAAATATGAAAAATATGTCCTTCCAGTCAGCGATCGGCTTTATATGTGCTCTTCCCTTCACTTATATCGCCAGATAAGCTATCCTGCTCGAAATACGATAACTGTCCTCTCTTTCGATGATGTTATTATAGCACCTGTTATCAATAATGAAAAATTATATAAATTTATTGATATATAAAAATAATTTATGTATAATTATGATATCTTTTATATTAATCATTATTTCCCGGAGGATATTGAATGCTTGACTTTCGTATCGATACTTTTTTAACTGTATGCAGAACAATGAATTTTACCGCTGCCGCCAGAGAACTTCATATTACACAGCCTGCAGTTTCTCAACACATCCATTATCTCGAAACACAGTACAATACCTCGCTTTTTGAGTATCACAACAAGCAGCTTTCCCTGACACCGTCCGGCGAAATCTTAAAGCGACGTCTTACTGCCCTGAAAAATGATGAAAAGATCATCCAGCTAGAGATCAACAGTCTCTCCCATGATGTGGAATCTCTTTCCATTGGCGTTACCATGACAATTGGTGAATATGTGATCGTAGATAAGCTTGCTTCCTTTTTGCTTAACCATCCTAATATTAATATTCATCTGCATTACGGCAATACCGCTTTATTGCTTGAATTATTGGACGAGGGTGAAATTGACATGGCGATCATAGAGGGAAATTATCCGAAAGAAAATTATGGTCACAGAAAATACAGCACAGAAGATTATATTGCTGTCTGTTGTGCTTCCCATCAGTTTCTCTCCGGCACGCCTTCTACCGTCAGTGATCTGATCGGTGAACGTCTGATCGTAAGAAAATCCGGATCCGGAACACGAAATATTCTGGAAGAGAACCTGCTCGCCCGGGGACTTCGCATTTCCGATTTTACCCACTATATTGAAGTGGAAAATATGCATACGATCATCAGCTTTCTGAAAAAAGACTGCGGCATTTCTTTCATGTACAAAGTTGCCGTCATCGAAGAATTAAACTCTGGAATCCTGAAAGAGATCCGTCTGACAGATTTTAAAATGAAGCACGATTTTGATTTCGTCTGGGGAAAGAACAGTATCTATACTGACAAATATATTGCACTCTGTGACGAGCTGTCCGGAAGTCCTACAGTATTGCAGGATTAAAATTCAAGTCGAACTTCCGTGAGACTTGGCACGTGATTCCGGTCAGCGAAGCTGACATATTCCATGCAGAATCACTGTGCATCCTCGCGGAGCGTTTATCTCTGAGTCTTTCCGTTAATCTTCCAAACTCGTCTGAATATCTTGAATTTCTTTTAAATACTCTTTCTCAAGCTTCTCATATTCTTCATTCCGAAGCAGTTCTAATTTTCTTTCCAGTTCTGTTAAGTGCTTTCTTAATTCATATTTGAATTGTACATCTGTTGGCATATATTCCTCATTCACTTTCCATCACCGCCTCGTATTATAAAGTAGTAGTGTTTATAGACCCTCTCCAAGGTCTGTATGCTATACTATTGGAGATACTGTGGATT
>CAKQXQ010000019.1 GCA_934292805.1 uncultured Roseburia sp.
TTTTGTAGACGTTATTCGTGATACAGTGACTTGTCGCCAGTTTCTTAACTTGACATTCGCTCCACGGAAAACCTGCACTTTCATGCAGCAACCTCGCGTTTCTACGCTATCAATGTCACAACATTAGGTATTCTACACGATATTGCTCTATATTGCAAGTGTTTTTTTTAATTTTTTTCATATTTTTTCAATTTATATTTTACCTTATCAATTGCCCTCTATCCGTTCCTGTTATAGTGTGCTATAATTAGGAATGGACGCATATCGCGTATTATTATTTTATCGATCTATGAAAGGTATTATACAATCATGAATATCATTATTGTCGGATGTGGCAAAGTAGGCTACACCCTTGTTGAAGCACTGAGCAACGAGAACCACAATATCGTTGTGATCGACACAAGACAGGACAAGCTGGATCTTATTACCGACACGCTTGACGTTATGGGAATCCTCGGGAACGGTGTAAGCCATACGGTACTCATGCAGGCCGGAATCGAAACTGCAGATCTTCTTATTGCCGTTACCGGTTCTGATGAAGAAAACCTGCTCTGCTGTGTTATCGCCAAGAAGCGTGGACACTGCCAGACGATTGCCCGTATCCGTAACCCTATATATAATGTAGAAATGGAATTCCTCAAGAAAGAGTTCGGCATTAACATGATCATTAATCCCGAACTTACTGCTGCCAATGAGATTTCCAAGGTTTTCCAGTTCCCTTCTGCTATCCGTGTAGATACATTTGCAAAAGGCAGGGTTGAATTGCTTCACTTTAAAATAGGAAGTAACTCACCTTTAATTGGTCTGAAGCTTTCCAAATTCCACGCTGCACTGCATTGCAACAATGTTCTGGTATGTACGATCACAAGGAATGATTCTGAAGTCATTATCCCTAACGGTGATTTTGAATTCGCAGCAAATGATAT
Source organism: uncultured Roseburia sp. (assembly GCA_934292805.1). Classification (GTDB taxonomy): domain Bacteria; phylum Bacillota; class Clostridia; order Lachnospirales; family Lachnospiraceae; genus Roseburia. Next base: position 927 of record CAKQXQ010000019.1, read on the forward strand.
CGTCACGATCGTCGCCAAGCGCAGGGATGCCATTGATTTCTTCCGCAAGATCGGAATGGAAAAGAAACGTGTCACAAATACGATTCTTGCCGGAGGCGGTAAAATATCCTACTACCTTGCCAAAAGCCTTCTTATGTCCGGCATCAAGACTACGATCATTGAGATTAACCACGACCGCTGTGAATTTTTAAGTGAACAGCTTCCCAAGGCAACGATTATCTGCGGAGACGCCTCCGACAAAGAGCTTCTTTCCGAAGAATGTCTGGAAAACGCCGGTGGATTTGCTGCTCTTACAGATATGGACGAAGAGAATATCCTGCTTTCACTCTACGCAAATGGTATTTCCTCTGCCAAAACTGTTACAAAAGTAAACCGTATCAATTTTACTTCTGTTATCAACAAGCTGGATCTTGGAAGTATTATTTATCCCCGCGTGATCACTGCTGAATATATTATTAAGTATGTAAGATCCATGAACAACTCTTTGAACAGTAATGTAGAGTCTTTGTATAAGCTGGAAGATGGTAAGGCAGAAGTTCTCGAATTTTTGTTGAAGGACAACTCCTCTGTATGCAATATTCCGCTTCAGGAGCTGAAGTTCCGCAAAAACACCCTGATCTGCTGCATTTACCGTGATAACCAGGTAATCGTGCCAAGTGGTCAGGACTGCATGCTTCCCGGTGATTCTGTCATGGTTGCAACCTCCGGCTACAATGTTTCTGATATCGAAGAGATTCTGGAGGGCTGATAACTTATGAAGTATTCAACAATTGGAAATATTCTCGGTCAGGTTTTAAAATTTGAAGGGATTTTTTTACTGCTTCCTTTTTTTACCGGAATGATCTATGGTGAAAAAGAAGCCTATGCTTACCTTATTATAAGTATCATCTGTGCCCTGTTTGGATTTTTGATCACTTTGAAAAAAGTCAGACATCCCCAGATTTTTAACCGTGAAGGCTTTGTTGCCGTTGCATTAAGCTGGATTGTTTTAAGTATCCTTGGAGCGGTTCCATTTGTAATGACTGGTGAGATCCCTTCCTATACAGACGCATTGTTCGAAACTATTTCCGGTTTTACAACAACAGGTGCAAGTATTTTAACGAATGTCGAAGCACTTTCACATGCAAGCCTTATGTGGCGAAGCTTTACCCACTGGGTAGGTGGTATGGGTGTACTTGTATTTATTATGTCCTTCCTTCCACTCATGGGCGGTTCTACGATCAATCTCATGAAAGCGGAAAGCCCGGGGCCATCCGTAAGCCGTCTGGTTCCTCATGTGAAAGATACCGCCAAGATTCTGTACCAGATTTACTTTTTCATTACTGTTATCGAGATCGTTCTTCTGTGCATTTTTGGAATGCCGATATTCGACTCTCTGACTCTTACCTTCGGTACTGTCGGAACCGGTGGATTTGGGGTCCGTAATGACAGTATTGCCGGATATGCACCGGTATTGCAGAATATTATCACTGTCTTTATGATTTTAAGTGGTGTCAATTATGTAGCTTACTTTTATATCATGACAAAGCAGTTTAAAGAAATTTTTAAAGTAGAAGAGATCCGTGTTTATTTTGGCATCATCTTCAGCTCTGCGGTATTTATTGCCTTTAATATCCGCGGATTATATGGAACAATGGAAGAAGCCTTCCGGCATTCATTTTTCCAGGTTGGTTCCATTATCACGACCTGTGGTTACGCAACAACAGATTTTGACCTGTGGCCGGAAACCTCCAAAATGATCCTGATGCTTTTAATGTTCATCGGAGCCTGTGCCGGAAGTACCGGAGGTGGATTCAAGATTTCCCGTCTGCTGATCTTATGCAAATCTATCCCAAAGCAGCTCTCGCTTGTCATTCATCCGAGAGAAGTGAAGGTCATCAAAATGGATGGAAAATCAATTGACCACAATACACTGCGTGCCACGAATGTATATCTGGCTATTTATTTTATCATTTTACTGGTCTCCACACTTCTGATCAGTGTTGATAATTTTAATTTAACTACGAACTTTACTGCTGTTGCCTCTACGCTGAATAATATCGGTCCTGGACTTGATGGTGTCGGACCAACAAGAAACTTTAGCATGTATTCCGATTTCTCCAAGTTTGTCCTTATGTTTGACATGCTTGCCGGACGTCTGGAGCTTTATCCACTTCTTGTTTTATTCATGCCATCACTGTGGCGCAGAAAGTAATACTGAATTTTAACATTACATAAACTTACAGAAAGGTAATTATAATATGTGGATTGCAGAAAATTGGAAAGATTATCAGGTTATCGACTGTTCCGCCGGTGAAAAGCTGGAACGTTGGGGAAAGTATCTTCTGGTACGTCCGGATCCTCAGGTAATCTGGGATACACCGAAAACAGAAAAAGGCTGGAGAAAGATGAACGGCCACTACCACAGAAGTGCCAAAGGTGGCGGCGAATGGGAATTCTTTGATCTGCCTGAGCAGTGGCAGATCCATTATGGAAGCCTGACCTTCAACTTAAAACCATTCAGTTTCAAGCATACCGGACTTTTTCCGGAGCAGGCTGCTAACTGGGACTGGTTCTCCGATAAAATAAAGAAAGCCGGCAGACCGATCAAGGTTTTAAACCTTTTTGCCTATACCGGTGGTGCCACACTTGCTGCTGCCGCAGCCGGTGCTTCTGTCACACACGTTGACGCCTCTAAGGGTATGGTAACCTGGGCAAAAGAAAATGCTGTTTCTTCCGGTCTTAAGGATGCTCCGATCCGCTGGATCGTAGATGACTGCGTGAAGTTTGTGGAACGTGAGATCCGCCGCGGCAACCACTACGATGCCATTATCATGGATCCTCCTTCCTACGGAAGAGGACCAAAAGGAGAAATCTGGAAGATCGAAGAGGCGATTTATCCACTGGTTCAACTTTGTGCACAGTTATTATCCGATGATCCGCTGTTTTTCCTGATCAATTCCTACACGACAGGATTACAGCCGGCAGTATTAAGCTATATGATGAATACTGTTTTAAAAAAATATCATGGTGTTGTCAAAGCAGATGAGATCGGACTCCCTGTTTCATCCAATGGTCTGGTGCTTCCTTGCGGAGCAAGCGGCCGCTTTGAACGTTAAAAAACAGGCAGAAACCGGATACCTTTCATGGTATCCGGCTCCTGCCTTTTTTAGTCTTCTTTTATGCTTCTGCCTTTTTATCTTATTCTTTTCTTCATTGCCGCTGCAATGCATGCAAGTCCTGCAAAGAACACGAACAGGATCATGGCATATGGTGTCTGATCTCCAGTCTGTACCGTTCCTACGGAATCGAATACAAGCACATAATCAGACGCATGTGCCAATGTGATATTGACATTTCCATTTGCATCCACTTTACCAGAAGTGATGTAATCCATACTTCCTTTTTCTGCATTGTAGTAATATACTTTCGCGTACATTCCTTCATGCTGTTTTCCGGCTGGGATTGTGATCGTTGTCTGGAAACCGAATTCCCCATCGTAATTAAGGCTGATCTCCATGTAATCTTTTCCAGCTGAAACACCGGATTTCAATGCTGCCGGAACAACATTGCTGTTTAATACTACGCCAAGATTTATATCTTTAAATGTATCTGCTGTAATGTTCTTTCCGTAAATGTTCCATGATACACCGTTTGGCATTGTCAGCGTAAGGGTTGTGTCCTTGCCTTTTAAGGATTCCAGCACGTATGCAGGCATGACATCATCTGCCTTTACATTTGCAACAACATTTCCGCCAGCTGTATTACTGCTTAAAACGCTGCTATTTACCTTCTGCCAGTCGCTCTGTTCTTGCACCTGTGTTCCTGTATTGGCAACAACAACTGCGCTTACATTTCCGGAAGTGCCAGAAGCGACTGTGCTTCCGCTATTTTCATTGTTTCCGTTATTTCCGCTGTTGTCACTGTTGTTGTTATTTTCGCTGCTGTTATTATTTCCACTGTTTCCGGTGCTGCCGGTATTACCGCTGCCTGAATTATTGGCATTACCGTTGTTGTTATTTTCAGTGCCACTGTTGTCCTTAGGCAATTTGTCAATCAGTGTATTTTCATTTTGTGTATATCCGCAATCCGTACACTCTTCATGTTTTAACCCGGTCTCTTCTGTTGTAGCCTGTTTGTCTACTACCCACACAAATGTATGGACATGTTCTGTCGTAACAAATTTATCCATTGGTGGTACTGTGTCAATGCCGGCCTTCCAGTATAAGTCTGCCAACGGATCATTCATAGCAGCATCTACCTGTGTTCCATCCTCTATATGACGATGTGTGGAAGTAACCTTAACATTTCCATCAATCGCTTTTCCCGGTGCTGCATTTTGGCTTGTATAAGATGTTGCTCCCTGTAAAAATGCCTCATTTGTTGAAATTGTTCCGTTTCCGGCTACAGCTGTTCCACCCGGTCCTAATGTAACATCACCACCGATTGCGATCAGTTTTCCATTTCCTGTGATGGTTCCGTTGTCAAGCTCTACAGCCTTTCCGCCTTCCAGGTAAGTCATACCATCACCGCCATATGCAGCAAGGGTTGCTCCGTCTTCTAAAGTAAGTGTGCCATCTTTCACACACAATGCAGTCTGTCCGATCTCGGTTCCTGCAGAATCTCCTTTGATAAATACCTGTCCTTTTACAGTAACATTGCCAGTTGCCACAACAACCGGTTCGAAGCTGGAACGATCCGCCAGATTCCCATTCGCAAGATAATTGATGTGGGAATAAATTGCTGCATTTTCAAGAATTGCTCCATCCTCCAGGCGAAGCTGTCCACAGATGGATGCTCCGGTCTTAAATGTTCCGCTATAAGAATCATAGTTCATGGAGAATGTTCCACCATCTTTCACTTCGATGATTCCCTGCACTGCTGTATCGGAAAGTGTCAGCTTTCCGCCTTTTTCCACAACGATACGGACACTGCTCAAAATTTTCATATTACTCATGGTAAGCTGGCATCCATCCGGAATATAAAGAGTCTGTGGAATTTCATTTTTTTCTACCTGTTTCCATGGAAGATCATATCCAAGAAATCCATAGGTTCCGCTTTCATGGGAGCCAAACCATACTTCAAGATCTTTTGGCACGCGGACACTTTCTTCCTCACCTGCCACATTGCTTCCAAAGTTTTTGATCGCCCATGGCTCCATGATATCCCATGCATACAGACCGCTTTGATACTGTTTTAAGTTCTTCACATCGATCTGATCTGCTAATGTTTCATCTCCGGAATAGATGCGGAACGGAAGTGTATTACTTGTCGCAGTGCGTCCCTGATCATCTGTGATCGTCACAGAAATCAGATACTGACCTGCATCTTTTGGTGTTCCGTTCAAAGTCAGATCACTGCTCATTGTCATATAAACACCCTGCATTCCACTGTCGCTGTCTGCTGCTGTTCCATACTCCGTATTTGGCACAATACTAACGGAACACTTGGTTCCTTCCAGCTGGATCTTTGACTGGTGATCCAGTTCTTCCCAGTCTCCTTCCTCCGGGGCAGTGCCTTTTTCCACCAGTGCACCATATACCTTTACTGCACTGTTTTTGTTGGAAGAAGATCCGCCAACACTGGCACTGGAAACTCCATCATAGTCTTTCTGCCCTACAATAGCCGCTTCAAATGAACCATCTATTTTTACATGCAGTTCATATGAATCGCCCTGTCCGTCATCTTCTGTAAGTGTTGCCTTTCCATTGCTGTCAATTACAAACTTGAATGAAAAATCCTCGTATCCATTTGCAGTGATCGTCACAACATCTCCGCTTTTTAATGCTTCCTTACTTCCGGAATAGTCCTGTAAGGCAAATGCGATCATATTATCAGAACTGTTCTTCTTGTAAGAGCCACCGCTTGATAAATATGATGTTTCTGTCCATGCAGTTCCATTTACCATCACGCCAGTCACCGCTGATACATAATTCTGCGGCTGATCAAAGATAACTTTCCAGGCATTCCCCCAATTGTCAGACTCCAGTCTGACTCCGCTTAATGAAACTGTGTCTTTCTTAAGATCAGGTTTCTCACCGTCACCTGTGCTGCCGCCCGGATTCTCTCCGGAGCTTCCGCTTTGTACAACGCTTGCGGTATGTTTTGTCTTATCCAGCTGCAGTGTTAGCGTATCGTAACCATTAGCTGTGATCACACAGGTTGCCGGATTATCGGAAAATCCTTCTCCGATGTACAGACAATTATTCGAACTGTCAACGTAGTAGTTACTATTATTCCATACACTGTACGAGCTGCTACCTTTTGTCCACTCTGTACCGTTCACCTGGACACCTGTTATATTTTGTAACCAGTCTGATGCATTGCTGAAGCTAAACTTGAAATCATATCCAAAGTTTGCTGCCACTGAAAAATCAGTTGGTGCCTGTTTGCTTTCACCGGCAGATGCTGCCTGCGTCACAACAGATGGCACCGCCAACGTCAGAATCAGTGCTGCTGCCAGAAAAAATGACGCAGCCTTTTTCCATAAATCTCTCATAAATCCTCCTTCGTCAGTCACACGGTCTTGCAAATTGTATTTATCCGTGCTAAAATTCGCATTGGTTAGCCTCATCTAACCATTCACACAACAAAGTATCAAATAATGCTTTTTCTGTCAACCGTGCCACATGATACTTTTTATCATGTTTGCTTTATTGATAATTTTTCAGCAATAACTTTTTATATGCCGACAGATCACGCAAAAGAAATGAGGATATTATGGATAAAAAATGTTTACTGCTTCCCTCTGCACTTACACTCCTGCTTTTGTCTGGTTGTACCAGCCAGACTGTTTCAGAATCCCAGAAGGATTTTTTTGCTATGGATACCGTTATGGATTTTACAATTTACGGACAGGAAGATTTATTAGACCAGACAGAATCCATGATCCGATCCCTGGAGGCTGAGATGTCTGTCACCGATCCAGATAGTGAGATTGCTGTGATTAACAAAAACGGTTATGGAAAAGTAACCGGCGACACCTCTGATCTGATCAATGCTGCCCTGTCTTTGTGCAAGCGTACCGATGGTGCCCTGGATATCTCAGTCTACCCTATTGTGCGTGCCTGGGGATTCACGACTGGTAACTATCAGGTTCCGGATGATGCTTCCATTCAGTCTCTGCTTCCTCTCGTAGACTATACGCAGATTGACTACCAGCAGAACTCCGGAGATATCCATCTCCCGGATGGTATGGAGATCGATCTAGGAAGCGTTGCCAAGGGTTATGCCGGACAAAAGGCGGCTGACTTTCTGAAGGAAAATGGTGTTACCTCCGGACTTTTAAGCCTTGGTGGAAACATTCAGGCAATAGGCAGCAAACCGGATGGAAGTCCATGGAAAATCGGCATTCAGGATCCGTTTCAGAATGAGAGTCCTATGATGGTTCTTTCTGTCACAGACAAATCAGTGGTTACTTCCGGCGGCTATGAGCGTTATTTCCAGCAGGATGGGAAGACTTACTGGCATATCATGGATCCTTCCACCGGCTATCCTGCGGAAAATGGTATTGTTTCTGTTACGATCGTCGGAACAGATGGTATGCTCTGTGATGGGCTTTCTACTTCATTATTTGTTATGGGATTGGAAAAAGCTGCTGACTTCTGGGGAAGTTCAGACGATTTTGATGCTGTCTTTGTGACCGAAGATCAGACAGTTTATATTACAGAAGGACTGGCGGACTCTTTCGCACTGACAAAAGATTATGCCAATACGCAAGTACATGTGATCCGCAGATAAGATTGTCTCAGTTATTTATTGGATGTAAATCATACTCACTTTTGCTTGTTCTATGTATTTATTTCCAAGTTTTTGTTTCTTTATTCCAGCTTTTCTCAAATGATTCGTCTTTATGAATTGCATCTACAATAGGGATTAACAATGCCTTTAACAACTGAATGGTTTCTTTAAATTCAACCTTTACCAATGCTTTCTTCTTTTTTATAAAAGCTCTCCATCTCCCTTGTCTTGTCACATCCTCTGTAAATTCATCCTCAAAAGCTGCGATATCTTCAAAATTTGTTCCCCTATGGGAAAAGGTTTCTAGTATTGCATTTTTTAACTCCATACCATCAAGATTATATCGATCTGCCAAAACATAAATATCATAAAAATCTTTATATCTTCCATTAGCCAATCCAAGAGAAACAAAAGCTTCGAACTTTTCTGCTATCACAGAGTAGATTGAATAAGCATAAACCTCTGGAACATCCATATCCAGCAGAACTGGAAACTCCATCTTTATTCTCTCAGGATATATTACATCTCCAAAGCCAATATCAATGGATACCGGAACCTTCGTCCGATCCAGATAACCCATAATGGAAACATTAACACCATGATATTCTTTAAACTCTGTAATATTGATAACTTCTAACGTATCCATATCAAAACGCAGGGCATCATCACACTGTATCAAAAAGATATCATGAAACAAATTCTTCATTTCGTCAATGTCATTTGAAATATGCTGTGCTAAAAGGTCAATATCCATAGTGGCTCGTGCATACTCTCCATCAAATAATGCATACAGGAAAATGCCACCTTTTAGTGTAAACCGCTCTGCATATTTTGAAATTGACAACCTATATATTGTCCTTTCTAAACCATAAGTGACCAGCTTATCCTGCATAGTCTTTCCATCTTCTATTGCTTGTTTCTTCAATCTGTCCTTTACTGATATTGCATTTATCATACTAGCACCTCCAAATACATTTTCATTATATCTCCGCATTTAAGCATATCTGCATATCTAATAAGACGATTTAAATCACGATCACTCCTGCGAAGATAGTTTATAAGTACCTCCTTGGTTTCCTCAATCCCAATTTTTTCTCTATAAAAAACAATGTCAACTACAGTTTTCTCTATATCATAAATACGAAATCTATTATTTCCATCTTCTATCATCTCAATACCAGCTTCGAATCGCTCATCTGTAAAATAACATATATTCAGTTCTGGCCAATCAGGAAGAGTTGATACCTTCGCCTTTCTTGGGATTGCCACATCAATAGCATCCGTACGATAAGTAGACAAATTGTAATATACTGCAGCACTTAGAAGGCAAACCACTCCATCTGGAACAAATGCATACGCATAATAAAAATCGGATTCTACTCCATCAAAATTTGTATTCTCATAAAACTTTTTATTCAATTTTATCAACTTTCCATGCTCAACCATCTGATTAATCTTGTAATGCGAAAAACCTTTATCTTTTAGTTCCTGAACCGAAAAGATCATTTGGTCATTGGAAATCTGTACAGTCTTTGTCATTCTGATTCACCTCAATCCCAGTATACCCAAATTATCAAAAAATAATTCAATATTTTTCGGCATTTTATCATTTTGCCGAATCTCATTAAAATTTTAATTGTCATTTCACAATTTGTCAACAGATTTCTATACTTCTTAATTTTTGATATCACCATCAGATTTTTTGTAATACTACAAAGATGATATTCAAAAAGGGCAGTCAATTAAGCTGCCCTCCATTAATCCAATACCCCACAAATCTTTAAAAATTAGCATCGATTTCATTTATATATCCGTTTCATGCTCACACTCTGCTCATTTGTGTAAAATTTAATGACATATTGGTTTATAACATTTTTCTATTTAATCATAGTCCCGATATCAAAGTATGATACAAATTGCCTGCACATTTTAATTATTCAGTCCAAGCTCTAACAATACCGCTGACACTGCCCACCAGAGGTGGAGAATATACTGATTTGCACCGCCCTGTTTACCGAACATAAATACCCAGGTATCCATACTCATAATAGCCGGTTTTCCAAGAATGAATACGGTTGTTATTGATATGTATGCAAGTGGTAAAAATACAATAAAAAATGCTACAAGACAGACAATTCTTGCCGTTCTGTTCTTAATCAGTGTCCCATTCTTTTCACGGATCAACTGCATAATGACCATCACTGCTGCGAAGAGGATAAGATCCATGGCAATCCACTGTCTGAAGGAAAATACTCTTGCAATTCCTGTCATTGATAACGATGAAATTGGAAAAACTGCCTCCTCCGGCATTGGCATTACCGCATTCTGCGGAATCATCAGATACAGGATTGCTGCTGCCAGCAGGAAAATGATTCTTCTGGTTAATGGTTTGCTTGTGTTTGTTGCCATAGAAAATCCCCCTTTTAACTTTATTTTGCCAGGGTGTGCGTAAATGCACAACCAAATGCGCCATTTGTGTAGTTTGAATTACAACTTTATTATACATTATTTCACACTGCCTAACCAGTAGCTTTTGATTAACGTCACTTCACTTACTATTCCTGAAGTTGACGACTAATTTGTTTTTCAGCATATCGATTTTTTAATATATCTGTTAACCTTCCCTGTCTATATAATCTGCTTAAGTAGTATGCATCTTTTAGATACCGCATTTCTAATTCAATTTCTTTTCGTTTTTCATAAACGCAGGTTAAATTGGCCAGAATTTTACATGCGGTATCTCCTCTCATACATTCGATTGTAAACTTCATGCCTTCCTTTGCAATCTGTTCGGACAGCTCCAGTTCATTATTATCTTCGAGAATTGCCGCATAACAGACATACAGTAATATTCCCTGTACTACATGTCCACGCAATGTACTTTCATTCTTATGATATTGTTTTAATACTTCTGCATATATATCACACGCATTTTCATATTTTCCCATTGCCGCAAATGTTCTTGCAATCTGATTCATTATTGCAAATTCTGTTCGGAATGGTATTCTGTATATTCTTTTTCCAGACGGAAGCGGTGGCATTGTTACTGCTAGTATTTTCCGCCATTCTTCAATTGCTTCTTCATTGGAAATTTGTCCGTTCCGCAGTTTTCCCGTGATTCTGGCTCTTTCCAGGTACTGCATGTTAACTGGTATCTTCTCGTCAAGTTCTGCCTCTATTCTTTCAAATAGTATCTCTGCTTCCTGACGTTTTTCATTTCCGATCAGGCGATTATAATCTCTCACCCATTCATACACTTCATAATGCTCTGACTCTATGAATCCATAATATCTTTCACGCTCAATCCCAAGCTTTTTCCACAACCGATACAGCTTTTTCTGATTCGGTGTTCTCCCGGATTCAATTCTGGATACAGTCTCCCACGCACAGATGTCTTCGCTCACTTCGTACTGTGTGACTCCTTTTTCTTCCCGGAGATTTTTCAGAAAATAATTGCTGATAATGCACTCCCGCTGCGTACTGCTCTGCATGAATAGAGCCAATGAGATCTCTTTTGGCTGATGTTCACCGGCAATCTCATAAAGAGTCTGTATTGCATCCAGATAATGGTCACATTCCTCTGCCTCCGCTTTCTCGTCAAGGCGTTCCTCACACTCTTTCTTTAGTTCCAGCAATTGTGTCAGCCAATGCAATGCCCCATTTTCAGTCAGGCAGGCAATCCCTTTATCTATCGTGTACTTGGCGGTTTTATCATACCGTATATCCAGAAGGATTCTTCCGAGCAGCCAGATACACTGTGGGTAAATCTTCACTTTTTCTTCTTCATCCGTGTAATGTTCACAAATATAGTGTTCCATCTTCCGGGCATTATCTAACAGCTGTTCTGTATCACCGCATTGATATTGCATCCAGAATATCATATAAATCAGATATATCTCCTGATGAAAAAGATGGATATTCTGTCCTTTTATCGCTGCTGTTGTAAGATGAAGAGCTGTCTTAAGCTGCTGCAATGCAGCTGTCAGGTTTCCGGCTTTGTTATAATTGCTTATTGCCTCTGCCATCTGTATATACTGCCGGTGTATCAGCTTCTCTTCATCCGCTATGTCTTTGTACTGCCGGATCAGTTCTTCTGCCTCGGCTGACCTTTTCTGCAAAAGAGCCTCATATATCCTGTCCCGCAGTTCCAGTATCCCATATTCGTCACTGCTTACAACGATCTCTAATTTGTCTAAAGATTTTCCGTAAGTCTCAAAAAGTGCCTCCATCACAAGATATTCAATCTCTTTCGTACCGTTTTCAACTCTGGAAAGCTCCGCCTCGCTTAAGAGACCCCGTGCTGCATTTTCTATTGTCCGTCCCTGTTTCTCCCGAAGTTCATGGATCATGTACCCCAGTTTCTTCCCCATAATTATTTCAGTCCTTCTTGTGATTATCCTCGTACAGTTTTTTGTCTGATATACAGATTTATCTTTGGATTTTCTACTACAATTATACTTGTATTTTACCTTTTTTCACATGACGTTTTTTGAAAGCTGCCTTACTTTTTAATAACGATTATGCACTTTCTCAGCAAAGCATAAAACATCCCTGATTTCAATCTTCGTGCCATCGTCTAATACTGCAGTCCCGCTCATCCGTCCGAATACCTGATGCTGATCTGTTATGATCAGTTTATAATCCAGACACGCCGACCTGTCGAGAATCGGTTTGAAATCCATCTCAAATCTTCCGTCACTCGAAGTAAATTTCCATGGTTTACAATAGTCATCCGCCGGAATGACAAAGGTAACATCCTCTATTTTGTGGGCGGCTCCGTCATAAAAAATCACATTTTCCGTTGCCGCTTTTGTATCTCCAAAGCCATAGCCTATATTGAATCCAAATGCATGTCCATTCACATCGCAGTTTCCGGAACCCCAGAACCATGTATTATCATAGGTCCACACACCTCGTCCCCAGTCTAATGTTCCGAAATGTCTGTCCGGGCAAAATTCGTAACGTTTTCCACGATATTCTGCAAAGCCTTCTGCACGCATGCAGTTGATTTTCTGATTATAATAAAACCTTCCTTTTTGCTCCCACGGAGTAGCGATCACCATCGTGTCCATATCCGGCTGTTTCAATCGGATATCACAGGAAAATGGTTCTCCCTGATAGAAGTTATCGAATTCGCAGATAATATGACGCACAGTTATATTATTTTCTTTTTCCAGTATATATTTTAAACGCAGATTCTTTTTTTCGTATATGATATTTCCCTCAGAAGAATTCACCGGCATGTTCAATTTTCCCATCGGAAAAGCATCCAGAATGGTCTGTGTATGCTCCCATGGTTTTTCTGAAAAATCGAGCAATGAAACCGACTGCAGACCTACATATCCATCATCTGACAGTGTAAATGCTACCGCACAGTCATCTCCAACCACAAGATAATAATCCCATTCTTTGATCCGGAACTTTGGTGCTTTGATCTGTGCCCTGGAATACTGCTGCAATTGACATCTTGACCATCCCGGCTCTGCGATATTTCCGGCTGCATTTAAAAGCTGCTGTTTTGTGGTTACCTCATGATTTCTTTCTGTCATTGTAATTTCCCCCATTTCATCAACCCGGTTTTTTGTACCCGGAGTATTATAGTAATCCTGTTTCCTCTTGTTTCCTATTCTATTGTTCTTCTATATAAATTTCCCTCTCAAAGCATAAAACTGCTGCCATATGCCTTAACATATAACAACAGTTTTACGTATAATTTATAACATTTTCTTCTTTCGCAGGAAAAGCATTGTAATCACACAGATTAACAATGTCAGGATGCAGATGATCAAAAATCCGTGTGCCGTGTTGGCTAAAGGCATCCATTTCTCTTCCACGTTCATTCCGTATAGTCCTGAGATCACAGTCGGAATAGCCATGACGATCGTGATCGAAGTCAGGTACTTCATAACATTGTTCAGGCGGTTATCTAAAAGTGAAGACATCAGCTCCCTTGTTCCATTGATGATATCACGGTAAATGGTTGTCATCTCTATCGCCTGACGGTTCTCCACTATAACATCATCCAGAAGCTCTTTGTCTTCCGGATACTGTTCCAGCCGCTTGTATCTGGTGAGCCGGTCTAATACTACACCATTGGCACGCAGCGATGTTGCAAAGTAGACCAGCGTGGATTCCAGTTCGTGCAGGTTGATCAGATCAGAGTCGTCTGTATCACTTCCGACACGTTCTTCGATCTCTGTACGTCTTTTATCGATAATACGAAGGTTCGCCTGATAATTGGCTGCTGTACGGTACAAAATCTGGTATACAAAACGCAGCTTTTTCTTGGTGCTGAATTCCTTGACGCGGCTTCTCACAAAGTTCTGCAATACCGGTGTATCTTCTGTACAGATCGTCACGATCACATCCTGTGTCAGGATAATGCCGAGAGGAATTGTCGTATAAGACCGCTGTTCATGACGGATCTCAACCGTAGGAATATCCACAAGGATTAATGTATATCCGTCCTGCAATTCGATACGTGAGCTTTCCTCTACGTCTAACGCAGCCTTTACATCATCAATATCTACCATTAACTTCTCTGCGATCTCCTCGCATTCTGCATGTGTCGGATTGATCATCTGTACCCAGATTCCATCCCCCAGTTTACTTTCTTCATGGATGACCTGGTCGTCCGTTCTGTAAAAAGTCATCATAATTGCCACCTGTTTCTATGTCAGTCACTCTTCTTTTTCGTAACTTCACAGCACTCTCTTATATTCTCTTACTAACCATTTTAAATGATCTCTATCTCTTATCATAGCACAGTTTTTTTCATGTTTCTATGCTATTATTCGTAAGAAAGCAATTATTTTCTCATTTTCTCAGACATCCTGCTTTGATTTATTTTTTCCCGGAAGCTGCACCAGAATGATTGCGGCAAACATAAGCACACATCCGATCATTTCTTTCGCAGACAGTGTTTCATGTAAAATGATCCATCCTGCTATCACAGAGATCACGGACTCAAGGCTTAAAATGAGTGAAGCGACAGTTGGGTTCATTCCTTTCTGTCCGATAATCTGAAGTGTATATGCCACACCGCATGACATCACACCAGCGTAAAGGATTGGCATCCATGCCGCAAGGATCTCTGTCATACGAGGTGTCTCTGTCAAAAGCATTCCGATACCGGACAGGATTCCGCTTGTGAAGAACTGGATGCATGACATTTTCACACCGTCTACCATCGGTGAAAAATGATCGATCGTAAGGATGTGCAGGGAAAAGATAAGTGCACACAGCATCAGCAGAAGATCCCCCTTCTGAATTGAAAATCCGCTTTCTGTCATGCATAAAAGGTAGAGTCCCGCTACTGCGATCGCGACACCACACCAGATTTTTGCACCTGCTTTTTTTCCGAGAAAGATTCCGAGAACCGGAACGATCACAATATACATTGCAGTGATAAATCCGGCTTTTCCAACTGATGTATACATAATACCAAACTGCTGAAGATTACTTGCGACACAAAGCAAAATACCGCAGGCAATTCCGCCGGTTATCAGTGTTTTTCTGCTTCCGGCACAGTCTGCTGCAGGCTCTTTTCCATCTATACTGTCTCTGCTTCCTGTTTTGTTCAGGAAAGCAATGCATGGCAATAGCACAATTCCACCGATCAGACATCTTGCTGCATTAAAAGTAAGCGGACCGACATAGTTCATCCCTACGCTCTGGGCTACAAACGCAATTCCCCAGATCGTTGCTGTCAAAAGCAATAATAATGACTGTCTTAAAATAAATTTGTTCATAAGTTCCTCCTATGCAACAAGCAGGGTGGCTTCTGTTAAGCCACCCTGCTTAAAATCTTTTATTCTATTTAATAAGTTACCATCTTCTCCTGTCTTACGCAAGTATTTCATTCATTTCTGAGTTTATAAATTTCTTAGAACCTTTTAAGATTTTCTTCACTTTCCTGTCAAATTTTTGACATATTTTCCCTGTAATATAAAATCATCAAAAGGAGCTGCCGGTTTCAAAGGCACTTTGGGGTTGGACCAGTTCCGTCTAAATATAATCCCTGTGGCATGTATTTCTTGTCCTTTATTGTATGCATTTTTTATGCAGCATGTCCACAGGATTAAAATATATGAGCATCACTTCCAGACCGGAAGTGATGCTCTTCTTTTTGACTTCTTTATTTTTAATATCCGTCACCTGTTTTGAATCCGGTGTCCGCAGTGATTTTCTCACTGTTTTTCGCAACGGTATCTGAAACGGTATAGGCTTCGTCATTATAGAGGAACTGATGCAGCTGCTTTACATTCGTGCTAAGATCACATGGTACTACAACATCTCCCTTTTTCCCAAGCTTTGTTGTCGCTTTGGTGAATGGGAATCCGGTTGTCTCTCCGATCGAATAATTAAAAAGCTGTGATGCAAGTGACAGCAGTTCGGTATTTGAAAAGCTTGTCTGGATATCTCCACAGACTTCATTGATCAGCTTATTCACGGTAGCCGGATCCGACTTCTGTGCTTTTTTCACCATCGCCATAAGCACTGCTCTCTGACGCTCTGTTCTGTGATAATCATCGCCTCCGCCATAACGGATCCTCGCATAAGCACAGGCCTGCACTCCATCCAGGTTGTACACGCCTCCACCGGAAAGATACTCAGCCTTATTGCCTGTAAGCTCATTCAGTTCTCTGATATAGCCTTCTGTGAGCACTGCTTCCGTATCGGTAAGTTCAAGCTCTACACCTCCCAGAAGATCCACACACTCTATGATCGCATTAAAATCCACGGTCACATAGTCCGTAATGTTCAGATCAAGATTCACATTTAACATAGATATCGCCTGCTCCGGACCGCCTTTTGCATAAGCCGCGTTGCATTTCTGAAAGCTTCCGTTTCCAACGTCCAGATAGCTGTCACGATACACAGATACCAGATTGACTTCTTTCGTATCGTTATTAATATTGGCAAGCATGATCACATCACTTCGTCCGCTGTTAAGATTGCCATTGGAACGGTTATCCAGACCGAATAACGCGATCGTCTGATATCCTTTCATAATCTCCATGGATTCCTCTGAAATGTTCTCGTTCACTTCGATTTTATCCATATCCAGCTCTGTTTTCTCGATTTTGCCAAGTTTTGACACAATAAAAAGAACTACTGCAAGCACCAGCAATAGCACTATTTCTATAATAAAAATTGTGTTGCGTCTTCTCCTCGATGCTGCTTTCTTTCCATGGGCTTTTCTTCCATGTCCGTTCCTTACGGATTCTGTCTTTCTATATCCACTTGTTCTTCCGACGTTTCTATAATCTGCATTTTCTTCCATTTTATGCCTGTCATCTCTACCTGATCTATGATTCTCTCCCAAAATCAAATCAATCTCCTGGTTGTCCTCTCTCCTCTGGCCCATATTCCACTCCCCGGCTTTCTTTTTTAGGTTTTCCATAGCACAGGTCAGCCTCACTCCCTGACGACACCAACGTCCCAATTGCTGACCGTCCTTTTGATACAATCTTACAAAAAGAAGTCCCGGGGTTCAATAAATCTTTTCTTAATCATTCTTAATATACATGGTATGATTTCTTGCGATTTTTTTAAGAGTCTCACTGTTTATAAAAAACTTCTGCCTGATCCTTACACCAGAAATACTCCTCCGTTGCTCCATTGATATAATACACAAGCGGGCCGACATCTCTTCCTGCCACATATATATTCAACTGTTTGCAGTTTCCATAATCTGAATGATCTAACAGTTCCCATTCGCACAGCCTGTCTCCGTAATAATCAAGATATGGGATATAGACGTATGCTCCGTCTTTTTCAAAGCGAATAGACTCTTTCATCTCATCACAATACCATGTTCCATACAGATCCTCTGTCGTGATATTCTCATAATTATCCGGTTTCGCGTAAATACTTTCATCTGTGAGATTACCCGTCACATGAAACTGTTCAAATTCCTGCCTCGTAATTGGGTTTACTGTGATATTCTCCGTACCATTTGCTTCTGTATCGTTTGTGCTATTCACTTCTGTATTACTTTCGTTATTCTCTTCTCTGGCATTTGCATCATTCAGATTGTTTTCTTCCATATCTCCCGTATTACCATTGGAAGCCTGGTTCGAATTCTGATAAGCTTCCAGTGTCTCTCTCAAATCTGCTGCCGAATTTTCTACCGCCGTCCGGCGTCTGCTGCACACCGCCACAATCGTCACCATGCACAGGAAAAGAATGCATATATTAAATACAATCCACAACACTATATATCTGATTTTTCTTCCTTTTTTCGTACCAACCGCATATTCCATCTCCCTGACCTCTCGGATTCTATGAAGGGTCAGGCAGGTCATCCAGATCACCCACACAATGGATAATATCGAGATTCCTATTACAGAGAACACCATATATCCAAGGCTTCCGCTTGCGAAAAACATCTGCGTTCCAAGGAATAACGCTGAAATCAGGCTGATTGCTCCCATGATGGTTCCTTCTGCTGCGTTCTTCTTCGGATTTCCCTGATAGATCCAGTTCCAGCCTTCCACCATCTTTAAAAGCTGCTCTGCTCCTGCTTCAAATGCAGCCCGTATCCTTTCGTCGGACTGGTTTTCATCCTTTACCGGGATTGCCAGACATTGCTCTAACTGGATTTTCCATCTCTCATTCCGCTCAAGATATGATGCAGCCGCAAGAAAGAAATAGTAGCTCTTTAGCATCTTTTTCTCCAGACTCATCTCATCTATCTGTGCAAGCGCAAGTCCTGCTTTTGCCCCATCTTCCATTAACAGATCCTGCTTTGCCATGGCAAGCAGAAACGTATTTCTCTGTATTCCTTTTCTTTTATGCATTTTCCGGTACAAAGCAAGATCATAGTCATGGCGTTCCTGTACACTCAGCCTGCCATCTGACAATTTTGCCCTGACACGTTGCAGACTTGCAAAATAGAAACAAAATATTGCAAGTCCACCAAGGAAAAATAAACCTATATACAGTGCCGGTCTGGCTTCCGGGAAAAATTTTCTGCCAGGGAACATCATTCCAAGAATTAAAACTCCCCAAATTAGGATCAAAAAAGTATAACGTTTTCTTTTTCTGTAAACTTTTTTTGCAAATAACGTTCCCGGGTTTTCCTGCAGTATAACAGATGTATCTAAATCATATGGATTCATTTTTTTGTCCTTTCGTCGTAGCTATGTAATAATCAGTTTCAACCGGGATTATTATAATGCAAAAACAGGAAGCAGGCAACGCCCACTTCCTGTCTCCATATTCCAGACAATCTATTATGGTCTGTAATCTTTCTTTTTCTTACAGCCGAGAATCCACTATTTTACTTCGTGCTTTCTCTTCTTCGCAATGATCACACTCTGGATCACAAGGAAGATACACAGCATTGCTGCGATCGTGATACCTGTCCACCATGCCTGGTCAAGTCCCGCGGAAGATACAATATTCTGAATCGTACTTAAGGAAAGTACGCCGAAGAATGTGCCAATGATATTACCAACACCACCTGTCAGTAAAGTTCCTCCGATAATGGATGAAGCAATTGCATTCATTTCCATTCCACTTGCATGGGATGCTGCACCAGAGCCAACATGAAGGAAATAAACATAACCGCCGATACCAGCCAGAAGACCGCAGAGCAAATGTGACATAAATCTTGTTTTCTTCACATTAATACCAAGCATTAATGCACTTTGTCTGTTACCGCCTACTGCATAAAAATGTCTGCCGAATTTTGTATATCTTAAAATAAAGAATAGTACAATAACGATCAGTAATGCGACGATCACTCCGACTTCCACATAGGCATTGACATATTTCCCGATTTTATTGTAAGATCCCATCCCCGGTACGATCACACGGGTATTTTTCAATGCTACAAACTGTTCATTCGCAACGTTAAATGGGTTTGTATGTACGATCGTCGTCATACCTCTTGCAAAAAACATTCCCGCAAGTGTGACAATAAATGGCTGGATATCCAGATAAGCCACCAGATATCCCTGTACTGCACCGAACGCAAGTCCGATACCGATTGCGATCAGCATGGACACTACAACGTTTCCACCCATATAATCAAGATATACGGCACAACACATACTCACAAGAGCAACCACGCCACCGACTGAAATATCGATGCTTCCTGTTATCATAACGAGGCTCAGTCCACAGGCTGTGATGATCAACGCTCCGTTCGCATTTAAAATATTAAAAAATGTCTGCGGTTTTAAAAATCCGCCACCCTGAAATACCATTGCTCCGATATACATCAGGAAGAATACAACGATCGTAATTGTCAAAAGCAGATTTGTATCCGAAATATTTTTCTTCTTTAAGGATGTACCTGTCGTTAATTTCTTTTTATTAAATGCCATCATTTATGCAACCTCCTTTGCATGAGAACGGAATTTCTTCGAAAAAGAAGCTAATTTTTCTCTGACTGCAGGTGCACTGAACACAACAAGTGCGATAACAACGACTGCTTTATATGCTGAGAGTGCTGCTGATTCTACTTTAAATTTGTATAACGTTGTTGTCAGATACTGGATCACATATGCACCCAGAATGGATGCCCACATATTAAATTTACCACCATTTAATGCATTTCCGCCAAGTGCTACTGCAAGGATCGCATCCATTTCTATATCCTTTGCGATTACAGAATAGTTAATGGAAGACAGACGGCTTACTTTTATAAGACCTACCACTGCAACACACAATCCGAGTATTACAAAGGAAATAAATTTAATAAATGCCGGATTCAGACCATTTAATCTTGCAGAACTTGCATTTATACCAACTGCCTGTGTATACAATCCAAGATTCGTAAATTTTAATGCCAATGCTGTGATGATCACACAGACTGCCATGATGAATACCGGTGTTGGAATCGGAATGCCTGGGATAAAACCACCGTATACTTTAAAGGATTCCTGGCTGATAACCGGGAGTTCATTATTATTGATCCACGCCGCGATAGAACGTCCTGCCGTAAAGAGGATTAATGTTGCAACCATCGGCTGGATATTAAATCCGGCAACAAGAATTCCATTGAATGCACCAAATAACATAGATACCACACATGCTACAAGAAATGCGACGATCACCGGTGCCTGCAGTGTATCCGGTCTGGAATTAGTGCCACATAACACACGAAGAATTACTGATCCGGCAATTGCTACGGTTGCACCGACACTGATATCCTGTCCGCCGGATGCTGCCGTTACCAGAGTCATTCCGATCGCAAGGATCGCAAGCTCTGAACCATAATCCAGAATAGTGATAAGGTAACCGGAGAGAACCGGATTGCCTGCACTATTTACATCTAATGTAATTTTGAAAAATGATGGGTCTGCTATAAGATTAAATACGGTCAACAGCACAAGTGCTGCAATCGGGATAAAGATCTGGTTATTTTTCTTTAATGCTTTCATTTTTTATCACCTCCGGCAATTGTGCTCATTACTTTATTCTGTGTTAAATCTTCTTCTGACAGTTCACCAACTACTGCCCGGTCTCTCATAACGATCAGTCTTGAACAGGTACGAAGCATCTCATCTGTCTCAGAAGAAATGAAGGTAACACACATTCCTTCAGATGCAAGCTTTAACACCAGTTTCTGGATCTCAACCTTAGTTCCGACATCAATTCCTCTTGTCGGCTCATCTAAAATCAAATATTCCGGATGAGTCAGAAGCCAGCGTGCCAGGATTACTTTCTGCTGATTACCACCGGACAACGATTTGATCGGTGTTTCTGATGATGCTGTTTTTATCTCCAGTAATTTTATATATTCCTGTGCAATTTTTTCTTTCTCAGCCTTGGAATATGGTCTGAAAAATCCACGTAATACCTGAGCTGCAAGGATAATATTATCTTTTACCGAAAGATCACCGATAATTCCGTCTACCTTACGGTCTTCCGGCAGATAAGCAATTCCCTGCTTCATGGCATCTAATGGTTTGGTGATCTTAATCTGCTTGCCATTTTTCTTTATCGTTCCATGTGTAACTCTGTCCGCACCGAAAATTGCTCTGACACACTCACTTCTTCCGGAACCAAGTAATCCGACAAATCCATTTACTTCCCCTTTCCGGATATAAAAATTAAATGGCTTGATTCCGGCATTGCTGGCAAGACCTTTTGCTTCAAATACCGGTGTGGAATCATCAGAGTGATATGGTGTCTCTTCTCCCTTGATGTCAGACATGTCATCTAACTCTTTTCCAAGCATTGTTGCTACGAGTTTTACTCTTGGAAGATCCTTGATCTCATATTCTCCTACCAGTTTTCCATCTCTTAAAACTGTGATCTTATCACAGACTGCATATACCTGATCCAGAAAATGTGTTACAAAAATAATTCCTACGCCTTTAGCCTTAAGATTTTTCATCAGCTGAAACAGCTTTTCTACTTCCTGCTCATCCAGGGAAGATGTCGGTTCATCCAAAATTAAAACCTTGCATTCCATATCAACTGCTCTCGCGATCGCAACCATCTGCTGGATTGCGATCGAACAGCTGGAAAGCTGCTGTGTTGCACTTGCCGGAATATCCAGTGATTTTAAGATTCTGTCAGTATCTTCATTCATTTTCTTCCAGTTCTGTCCGATTCCCTTTCCTCTGCCGATAAACATATTTTCAGCTACCGAAAGATTCGGACACAGTGTGATCTCCTGGTAAACGGTACTG
This sequence comes from uncultured Roseburia sp., assembly GCA_934292805.1. Lineage (GTDB taxonomy): Bacteria > Bacillota > Clostridia > Lachnospirales > Lachnospiraceae > Roseburia. The sequence goes on from CAKQXQ010000019.1 coordinate 23,300, forward strand.
ATCCCCAGATTTTGGGCATCCTGAGGAGAATGTATCACAGCCGGCTTATCCAGTCCCTTTAGATAAATCTCTCCTTCGTCCTTTTCATATACTCCTGTCAGAACTTTGATCAGTGTTGATTTTCCTGCTCCGTTTTCTCCCATTAACGCATGGATTTCACCTTCACACAGTGTAAAATCAACATTCTGCAATGCTTTTACACCCGGGAAACTTTTGTAGATGCCTCGCATTTCCAATACGGATTTTTCTTTCATTTATGTCTCCACCTTTCAGATATAAAAAGGGCGCGGAAAAGCGTTCGCTCTATACGCAATGCCGCGCCTTTTCTTATACAGATTTATTTTCCTGCCGGACGATTAGATACCATAGTTATCTACATCTTCCTGTGTGATATCTTTTGCATCAAAACCTTTCTCATCCATAATGATTGTTTTCTCTGTAATTTCTTCGCCATTCTGGATTTTCTTGATTACTTCATCGATATAGCCTGCCTGGAAAGGATTGCACTGTCCATCATAGTTCCAGTTCTGTGCAAGTAATTCTTCTAATGCCCATTTGTTACAGTCAAATCCCATAACAACGACGTCTTTTCCAACACCATGGGAAATGTTTGCCTTATCAAGTGCTGCTACTGCACCTTTTGCCATGTCATCATTCTCAGCATAGATTACATTGAATTTTTCTCCGGAATCAATCACTGACTGAACGATCTGCTGTGCTTTCTCTGCATTCCATTCTGCTGTCTGCTGTGTAACAATGTTCCATCCTTCAGCTGCTGCCATATCATTCAAAGCACCGGAACGTCCTTTCTGTGCTGCTGAACCCATGACACCCTGAATGTGGATGATATTATATTCACCGAGATCCTGGTCTTTTAACCATGTTGCAGCTGTCTCACCTTCTTTTGCCATATCAGATACGATAGATGCTTCATATAAGCTCTCATCTGCATCAATCGTTCTGTCGAAAAGAATCACTCTTGTTCCTGCATCCTGTGCATCCTGCAATACTGAATCCCATCCTGCTGTATCAGCTGCTGAAAGAAGAAGATAGTCCACACCATCCTGGATAAATTTCTGGGCTGCTGTGATCTGCTCGTCATTTTTCAGGCTGTATGCAAAAGAAGCATCGTAGCCATTCTCTTCTGTAAACATTGCTTTCATATCTTTATCATTTGCGGTACGGTAACCGGATTCGTTCGGATCGTTATTGATGATACCCACTTTAATCAGATCTCCGGAAGCTGCTGTATCTGCCGGTGCAGAACTTTCTGTTGCTGTTGTCTGTCCGTTATCTGCTGCATCATTTGTCGAAGTATCTGCTGCCTGATTTCCACATCCTGCCAACATAGTTGCTGTCATTGCTGCACATAATAATGCACTTAAAACTTTTTTCTTCATAATAAAAAACCCTCCATAAATAATTTATTATTTGTACTGGATGTTGTCTCCAGCTGTTGTAATAAATATATTATTTATGAGGGTTTTTCGATACCAACGTTCTTACGTAAAAAGTTGGATTTTTTCAATTTAGTTTGTTTTTTTATGAAAAAGGTTCGTTTTCTTTTGCCGGAATGATCACCGTTGCTTTTGTGCCTTCATTCTCCCTGCTGTCAATATACAACCCATAATCTTCTCCATAATAATGTCTGATTCGCTGGTTGATATTCGCAAGTCCAAAGCTGTCTGTCTCTTTCTGGGATAAGCCTCTCTGAATATTCTGCCGCAATGCTTCTAACTTCTCCTGTGACATTCCCTTACCATCATCCTCCACTGTAAAGATCAGACTTTCTTCCTCTTTCACGCCTCTGACACAGATCTCACTTTTACCCCTTTTCATCTTCACTCCGTGATACAGGGCATTCTCTACCAGCGGTTGCAACAGAAGCTTTGGTATAACATACTGCTTCATTTCCGGTGCGATATCTATTTTATAATCCATAATATCCTGATATCGGAAACGCTGGATTTTCAGATAACTTTCAATATGCGATTCTTCCTCTGCTACTTTAATAAAATCTCTTCCGTTTGCAAGTGTTGTCCTGAAAAAATCCGACAGTGAGGTTACCATCATGATTGCTTCTTCATTTCGGTTATCTTCTGCAAGCCATACGATCGCATCCAGCGTATTATACAGGAAATGCGGATTAATCTGTGCCTGTAAAAGTTTTGTTTCCATCAAATGCAGACTTTTTTCTTTTTCCTTGATATCACGGATCAGGGCATCTATTTCTTTTGTCATCGCATTAAAGCTTTCTGCAAGGACATTGATCTCACGGATATCTGCTTCTTCTGCTTTTTTTGAAAAATCACCTTCTGCAACCTTCTCTGTAAGATTAGCCAGGCTCTCGATCGGATTTGCCACTCCGCGGACAGCCTTCCAGGTCATTACAATGGCTGTAAATGCTGCCATTCCGATCGCATAGATACAAAGTATCGTAATCCTTCGGTTCTGTGCTTCCTGCCGGATACGTACTTCCTGCAGATTTTCAGTTTCAACCCGGATATACTCCTGGATTCCATCCTGAATGATCGACGTCAGCATGTAGATGTTCTCATCCAGATAAGTCATATTATCTTCATAATTCCCATCTCCATGAATCATTTTCTCAAGGATTCCGACATTGCGTTCTAAGGAATCCAGTGTATTCTGCAAACGGATCACCTGATTTTTATTGATATCCACAGTTGCCAGATCTGACAATTCTCTGCTTTTTTCTTTCATGGAATCGATAAATTCATACGGATTTACTGTAACAATGCCATTCACCGTGATCTCACCTGTTCCAAGATCCTTAAATTCTTTTTTCCTTACAACTGCCAGATACATACTGTAATCCATACGTTCCTTAAAATCCATTGCCTGATTGGCATAAGTAACACTGTATGTGATTTTTGAATAAACCCTTGCTGCATTGTTCATGGAAAAAAGTGCATACAAAAGAACAAGCATTAATGGTATAAAAGATGCCAGTGCAATAGCTAACAGTTTCCGGTTCAAAGATACTTTTTTCCGGTTCATATCAGTCTTTTCTCCTTGCCCGGTACTCTTTTGGAGTACATCCCTGTGTCTTCTTAAATATGTAACTAAAGTAATGCGGATCCCTGTATCCTACTTCAAATGCGATCTCTGTCATCTTCATTGATGAACACATCAGATATTCTTTTGCTTTGTTCATTCGCACTTCTGTCAGATATTCAACAAATGTCATGCCTGTCTCTCTGCTGAATACTGCACTGAAATAGCTTGGACTCATTCCAACTCTGACTGATACTGTATTTAAAGAAATCTCGTCCAACATATAATTTTCATCAATTTCTTTCTTTGCAGCTTCAATCAGATCTGTATATTTTCTTCCACTGACATCATCCCTGCGATCGATCGTCTCTGTCAGAAATCTGATCAGATAATTTCGTAATTCTTCTATTGAATGCTTTTCTAAAAGAACTCTGTTCAATTCCTCTATTTCATTTTCCAGCTCTGCGTCCGGTGATAACTTTCTTATAAAAGACAGGACTTCTGCACTGACATCCACGATCAGATATTGGCGAAGCAGGCTGGACGACAGATTATCCTGCTGTATCTGTTCAAGATACATGTCGCAGAATTCTTTCACTTCATCTCTTGTGCCATTATTCAGGAATTTGCCGATCATTGTCCGTAATGTTCCAACCTGGACAATCCCCTTCACTTCGATTCCATCCCGCACACCATCTTTTGATGTCAACTGTGTTCCTTCTGTAATCTGATCCGGTGGAAGTGCAAATCTTTCTGCAAATGCACGGTCTGCATCACGAAAAGATTCTTTCAGATTTCGAAGCCGCTCCACTGGCATGCCAATTGCTCCGAAATAATCGAGTTCAGGCCATTTTTTCATGATTTTTTCAAGGTTATCTTTCAGTCTGAGCTTATTTTCCTGTAACTGTTCGTCACTGTCTGCTGTCAGTAAGAATGCCCATCCATCAATTTCCCTGTGAAAAGAATAAACAAATGGCAGTTTTTCTGCAATCCTGTCAATTTTCTCATATGCAGCCACCACCTTCTCAGGTTCTTCCTGTGCTGCTTTTGTCTGTAATATCTGGAAAAGAACGACCTGATATGCAGCTGCCATAAGATCCAGTTCAAACTGCTTTCCTTCCTCCAGGATCTGTCCCATTGACAATCCCCCAAAAAGCATTTTCTGAAAAAACTTCATCTTGTCACGTTCTGTATTTTCCTGCATTTCCTGTTCATACTGTGCTAAAAGAGCTTTATCTTCCTGTTCTTTTAAAATAGTATCTCTGACTTTGCCGAGTGCTTCAAGAAGCATAACAGCCGAAATCGGTTTCAGCAGATAATCCGCTACTCCTATCGAAATTGCCTGCTTTGCATAATCAAACTCTCCGTATCCGGTCAGAAGCATAATTCTGATATTGGGAAGTTTTTCTTTCACAAGTCTGCTTAATTCCAATCCGTCCATGAATGGCATACGGATATCTGTGATCAGAATATCCGGTCTTTCCTTTAAAATCATTGGATATGCCAGCTCACCATCACTTGCCTCTCCAACAAAATCATAGCCTTCTTCTTCCCAGTTAATGCTCTTTTTTACACCGTTCCTGATAATGACTTCATCCTCGACAAGAAATACCTTCAATCTCTCCATTCTGTCCAACCCCTCGCTTTAATATTCTCTCTTCTCAATGACGTCTGCATCTGTCTTCTGTACCTGATATGTTTCTCCACGGATTTCAATCTGTTCAATATCTTCTGCACTTGTGAATATCTGTTCTTTCAGATAATACTTCTTCTCCGGATGCTCTCCCTGCTGAAGCTTATGGATAATCTTTTCAATCTCAGCTCCTTGCAATGGATTACATTCCACATCGATCAGTATCTTTCCCTCCAGAGTGTTTTCAAGTCCTGCCCTTGTGGCATCGAACGAAATAATCTGGATATCTCCTCCGGCACCGACTGTTTTCCCTGCATCTTCAATAGCTTCGATCGCTCCAAAAGCTTCGTTATCATTTTCACAATATACAATATTTATATTATCATAGGTTTCTAACAGCTCTTTCATAACTTCATAAGCTCTTGCTTCCGTATATTCACCGGATTCCTGCGTGATCAGATGCCATCCGTTCGCACGGACTGCATCTTCAAGAGCTCTTGTTCTCCCAAGCTGTGACGTTGATCCTATCGTTCCCTGAATGTTCACAATATTTACTTCCTCCATTCCGGTCTTTGTAACATATTGTTTCAGTACCTCACATGCTTTCTGTCCTTCCGCATAAAAATCTGATCCGACCCACGCTGTATAAAGGCTTTCGTCCTTCACATTTACCTGCCTGTCCAGAATGATCACCGGGATTTCTGCCATCTTCGCTTCTTCCAAAACAGTGTCCCATCCATTTTCGATTACCGGGGAAAAAATGATATAATCTACATCCTGCTGGATGAATCCGCGGATTGCACGTATCTGATTCTTCTGTACCTGCTTTGCATCATCAAATATGAGATTATAACCTTTATCTACAGAAAAAGTTTTTTTCACGGAAATGGAATTGGCTGTTCTCCAGTCCGATTCTGCTCCCACCTGCGAAAATCCGATCGTGATCAGATTCGGCTCTAAATTTTCTCTCATCACTTCATTTTCACTCTGTATGCCGTCTCTCACAAGTACAATAAATCCGACGACTCCGATCAGAATGATGACAGCACTTATCCATGTAATAACCTTGTCCTTCAAAATACCACCTCTTATCTGCTTTGCATTGATGTCATATATTTCATATTTTGCGTTCCTTCTGCCTTCTTACCATCCCATCTCTTGCGTCACATACTCTTTTAACCGGAATATCAGATACAACGGTATACTCCACACATGTGTATCTCCATCCAGATTATCTCCAACATTTTTCAAAGAAGTCTTAACTGCCATCTTCGGATGGTATCTGTTACAAAAAATATGCAGACTTTTTGCTTTCGTATTGTCTGCGGATTTCACTTCTATAGGGAGAAGTATTCCTTCATAATCCGTAATAAAGTCCATTTCCGCATCTGCTTTTGTTCTCCAGAAATAACTTTCAATTCCCATGCATTTTAACTGAGTCATAATATAATTTTCTGTCAGTGCTCCTTTAAAATGAATGTAAGATGCATCACCTTCCAGAATCGTTCTGTAATTCACATTCGACTTTCTGCGGAGCAGCCCCACATCTGAAAGATATACTTTAAAATACGTATTATCTGCCATTCCTGACAATGGCAGTTCCGGATTGGACACTAATTTTAGCTTATAGGCAATTCCGGCATTCACAAGCCATTCCAGTGCATCTTCCAGATCTTTTGCCCTTGCTCCCTGCTTCACATGTGAAAAGATGAATTTATTATTATCCCTTGCAATCTGAGATGGAATAGAATCCCAGATTAGTTTTACTTTGGTCATAGTATCCGGTGTTGTATGTTTACCAAAATCGTCTGCATAGTCCTTAAGAATTCTATCCTGTACTTCTTCTACTTCCCTGTAATCGTGGGTATCTACCCAGGTCTGCACTGCCTCCGGCATTCCTCCAACAATATAATAATTTTTCAAATATTTTTCCAACGGCACTGTATACAACTCTGATACTTCTCTTTCAAATGCAAGCTTATGACTTCCACTGATATAGTTATCTCCACCATCTGCCATGACAAATTCTTCAAAGCTCATCGGATACATTTCCATACGGTCAACTTTCCCTACCGGGAAAGAAATTCCTTCTTTTCTGAGTACGACACCTAGCAGAGAACCTGCTGCAATGAGATGGAGTTCCGGCATATTTTCACAGAAATATTTCAGCGACTGTATCGCCCGAGGACAATCCTGTATCTCATCAAAAACAACCAATGTCTTTCCCGGAATGATTTTCTTCCCGTAAATTACATTTCCAAGTTCGTCCATGATCCGTTCCACATTGAAATCATAATCAAAAATGCTTTTCAATCCGGTATTTCCATCAAAATTGAAGTATGCCATTTCCTCAAATTCCATTCTTCCGAACTCTTTGATAAGATATGTCTTTCCACACTGACGAACGCCTGTCACTAACAGTGGCTTTCTGTTTTTCTTTTCTTTCCATTTTAACAATTTATCAAAAGATTTACGCTTCATGTCGTCACCTCGCTCCCGGTTTTTGTTTTTATTTTATCACATAAAAATCAGATTATCTATTCATAATTGCATTTTTCAACCGAATAAATGTAATCTGTCTGCGTTTTTCGACCGAATAATGTTCCAGGTGGATTTTTATATCATAATACTGGTAAATAATACTGAAGGCGGTCTTTCCTATAAAAAAAAAGACAGCACACAATCATATCATCATGTGCTATCTTTCTTATATCTATGCTATTTTATTTTTCCTAACTTTCACTGCCCTTTTTCTTCTTAAAGAACAAAGCCCAGAATCCCAATGCAATCAGAAGATATACCACAACACTTCCAATAATTGCCGGTACTCTCCACACTGCCATCGGCGTTGTAAAGTCAACCGCATAGCTATTGGCAATTGTATACAGATACTGATGTGCTGCTTCTCTGAGTGCCAGCTGACCAGATGCAGTCTCTGCCAATGTGTTAATATTGTCAGAAGAGAACATTCCATTACATAAAGTAGAGGTTCCTCCTGCGAGGATTGCCTTCTCTGTGCTCATAAATCCATGCTGCTCCAGATTATCGGTAAGTACTGTTCCAATGAATCCCCATTCATTTCTGAGGACATTCGTAAGAAGTGCTTTACTTGCACCAGCCCATGTTGTTCCGATATTATTATAAGAACTCATAAGTGCCGTTGTTTTTCCCTCTTTCACTGCTTTTTCAAATGGTGCAAGATAAATTTCACGCATGGACTGCTCATTTGCCCAGGTACATAAGCCGTAATGTCTCTGCGTTTCTCTCTCATTCATAACAAAATGTTTCATGTAGCAGTACATTCCATTCTCTTCTGCCTTTGCAACTACCGTTGCTGCCATAACTCCTGAAATGAATGGATCTTCACTGTAGTACTCAAAGTTACGTCCTGCAAACGGGCTTCTGTGGATGTTTGCACCCGGTGCATACCATCCCGAAATCTGCCATGCTTTTCCCTCTTTAGAAATAGCATCTCCAAACCTCTCTGCAAGATCAAGATTCCATGTTGCTGCAAGAACTACTTCGCATGGATAGGAAATGGTCCTATAAGTACATGTTCCCATGAATGCATCAAATACATAAGACAGTGCTGCCGGACCATCCATATCGTAAGTCTGTACTTTTCCGATCGACTTCAGTTCTGCGGAACCCCATCCATTTGTAGCAAGAATAATGTTAAGATCATCAACAGTAAGTTCATCCAGTAAAAGATCCCAGTCTGCATCATCATATGCTTTTCCGGTTAAATCAGATAATTCCACACCGTTTTTTGCACCCATAGTCGGCATCTCATCGGATTCATTAATGTAATCTTCGCCAAGATCCAATGCTGTCTTGAATATCTCAAGCTGTTCTGCTGTTGCTTCTCTGTTTGAACCTTCTACGATATTCCAGTCATCTCTGGTCAGATAAGTAACATCTCCTGCCACATCATCAAACTGATTGACTGCAACGTTCTCATCACCAGGACGTGCTCCCACATAATTTGCGTTTTCTTCAACACCTGTCGCATTTTCCTGTTCTGCATAAACGATGCTGTCGGAAACATGGTATGTATACTGCATATCATTTACAACATGATGAGAGTCTTTTCTTAAAGAAATAACATAATCACCTTTTTCAAGGACATAAGAACCTGTCGTTGAATAATATCTCTGATCATCATAAGAAGCCATATTTACTGCATCTAATGTAATCGTAACGGATGCTGTCTCACCCGGTTCGATGGTTTCTGTCTTTGCAAATCCTCCCAGGACAGCTCCCGCTTTCTGGATATGGCTTCCCTCTGCATCATAAGGTGCTGTATAATACAGCTCAACAACATCTTTTCCTGCCACATCTCCTGTGTTTGTGACGTTGACCGTTACTGAGATAGTACTGTCTCCGTTAATGTCACCTTCTGCTGTAGCATCAGCAATTGACCAGTCAAAAGTAGTATAGCTTAATCCATATCCAAATGGATACTGCACAACATCCTCATAAGTTAAGCCTGTCTTTTCCTCGCCCTCAAGTGTTACATAATCATAGTTTTCTCTTGTCTCATAATAACGATAGCCGACATAGATTCCTTCCTGATACTCTAACAGATATGCCGGATGAGAATCAAAATTTTCAAAGCATTCACTTGAATTGGTGTATTCATAAGTATCAAAATTGTAAAAAGAAGGTGTTGTCTCTACCGCATAAGGATAAATATCAACAAGACGTCCGGATGGATTCACCTCGCCTTTTAAAATGCTTACTACTGCCTTAGTACCGACATCACCCGGATCCCCGATCCAGAGTGCCGCATCAATATCACCTGTTGCATCCGGTCCTGCCTGAACCTCATTTTCAAGGAATCCAAGCTCCATTGCATTTCCTGTATTGATCAATACGATCACGTCATTAAAGGTAGCTTTTGCCTGCTGTATTAAAGACTCCTCTGCGTCGCTCAGTTCCAGATAATGTTTTTTCTTATCATTTTCTGTCACTCCGTACTCAGACATATCCTTTGGCAGATCATTTCCTTCTCCACCTTTTCTGGAGATCACGACCACTGCTGTATCCGAGTATTCCTTCATCGATTCGAAAGACGCATCTCCAGTATACTTAAATTCCTGTCCCATCTCTGTTGCAAGTGCCTCTGTAGCAGCAACCTCTTTGATGGAAAAATCGACCTCAAAGGTATTGGCATCCTCATTTGCATCTGATTTATAAACTTCTTCTATCGCAGGATTCACCTCAATTCCTGCATCGGTAAAAGCTTTGACAAAATCTGTCCTGTTTTCCAGATAAGAGCTTCCACCGGAACCGGTTCCTCCATAAACCGGATTGTATGCTGCATATCCGAGCAAGTTAATTTTCGTTGTGCTCATTGGAAGTGCCCCATTATTTTCCAATAATACAGCTCCCTCTTTCTCAATCTCTTCTGCAACTTCAAGTGCATTGGCAGAGACTTCTTCTATCTCACTCTCACTTTTGCTTTTTCCCGGAAATGCTTTGTCAAGCTGTTCCGCATAAACATGAAATGCCAGTGTATCTGCCACAACTGCAGCTACTGTAAGCACCGCAAGACCGCCTGCTAAAATCTTCTTTTTCAGTCCTTTGTTTTTCATACATTCCTCCTGTATACCTTCTGTTCCGAATGCAATTGCACCCATATATCAAACAATTGTTCATGAGAATTCGCTGCAGCATCTCCTGATGTTTGCAGTATACTGACTTCAAACAATTTTATCTACCATTTTGTCACAGCCTGTCCTCTGGATGTCATAACCTGTCACAGTTTTCACATATCCTGACACACCATTCTGCTGTTCTTTTCCTGTGTGACAGAAAAATTTGCTTTTTTCATGTTTGTTTTTTATAATTATATTAAATGGGGGGGAATGATATGTTTCACATTGCTATTATCGAGGATACTCAATCAGATTTAGACAGACTTTTGCTTCATCTGCAAAAATATCAGGAAGAAAACCATATATTTTTTCAGACCACTGTATTTACCGATGCGGAGTCTTTTCTGGATAAATATCGTCCCATTTATGACATTGTTTTTATGGATATTGAACTTCCGGGCAAAAATGGGATGACTGCAGCAAAGAATCTGCGAACTTTAGACACTGATGTTCCGCTCGTTTTTATCACCAATATCGCACACTTCGCGGTCAATGGATACGAGGTAAACGCCATGGACTATATGGTAAAACCAGTCAGCTATTCCTCATTCCATTTAAAGTTAAAAAAAGTGCTTGCCTATATTGAAAAAAATAAAGATGTTTCCCTCGTGATCACCGGTAAAGACGGTATTCATCGTGTTCCGATTTCCAAAATTATATATATTGAAGTGATCTCCCATATGCTGGTCTATCACACAGAGGACGGAGATATTGAAACCCGTGGAGTGCTGAAAGATGTCGAACAGAATTTATCTTCCAGACATTTTCTACGCTGCAATAACTGCTATCTCGTAAATCTCAGACATATTACCGCAGTTCAGGATCAAGATGTAATTCTTGGCAGCATCACGCTTCCGATCAGCCGTCCAAAAAAGAAAACTTTTTTAAATGAATTTACAAAATACCTTGGAGTGTAATATTATGAACTTTGCTTTTTATGACTGTTACGGTTTCCTTATCGAATTACTGCTTGTACAGACTGCTTTTCTCTGGAAAGCACCGAAAAAAAATCTGTTTCCGTTCCGTCTGGCATGCAGCCTTATCGGCTACCTGCTTTTTGCGCTGGCAATTTATCAGTTTCCTTTTCAGGGCTGGGCAAACCTGATCCGTTACACGCTGCTTTTTTTATTTACGTTTCTCATTATATATTTTTGTTTTTCTTTTTCATGGAAAGAAATTGTATTTTACGAAGTGGCAGCTTACGGTGTACAGCATCTCACATATAATTTATGTATGATGTTACACCCGATTATACTCCGTGATTCTGATTATGCATCACTTCCTCATTTTTTACTTTTTTTCTTCATCTCTGTAATGTTATGCACTTTTCTCTCGCACATACTTCAAAAAAATAACCGTTATCCACTGACTAACAGTAATCTGATACTGAGTTCTGCAGTTATATTATCGATTACGATCGTAATTAGTTATATCCCTGTTATGTATCTGGCAGAGGATTCGATTGCCCACCTTATCTGCTATATATATGCAAGTATCTGTTGTATTCTTGCGCTGTTTCTTCAATTTGGACTTCTCGTGCAGACACGTTGGAAGCAAGATGCCACCTTTGCAGAACAGCTTCTGCAAATGGAACGTAAACAATATGAACTGACCAAAAACACGATCGACCTGATTAATACGAAAAGCCACGATCTGAAAAAACAGATATCACTGCTCCGCCAGTCACCGGATTCCCTGACCACAGAAAAGGCACTGGCTGATATGGAACACGCAGTATCTAATTATGATAATACGGCAAATACCGGAAACAAAACTTTAGACTTGATTCTCTCACAGAAATTACTTCAGGCTGCCAATCAGAATATTTCCATGACCTATATGGTAAATGGAACAGACTTTGACTTCATGGATACGATCGATCTGTTTTCCTTATTCGGAAATATATTGGACAATGCCATAGAAAGTGTTCTGCAGATTGAAAATGAGGAGCATCGTGTCATTGACCTTATCAGTAATCATCAGGGACAATTCCTGATTTTGCGATGTGATAATTATTTCACCCATAAGCTCTCTTTTTCGAATGGTCTGCCGGTCACTTCGAAATCCAACAAAGATTATCATGGTTTCGGGCTGAAAAGTATCCAGATGATATTGGAAAAATATAATGGAACACTCTCCATTACAACGGAGGAGGATATCTTCCATCTTTTTATTATGATGCCTTTGTAAATATAAAGACATACTCTTTCAATCGGAAGATCAGATACAGTGGTATGCTCCACACATGTGTATCTCCATCCAGATTGTCTCCAACATTTTTCAAAGAAGTCTTGACTGCCATTCCTTGCAAAGGAAGTTCATTTTTATATGCAATTTTCTATTTATCATGTCAGCATCAGATCCCTTTTTCTGAGCAGGAAATCTATGATATTCATATGCACAATCCCATCATGGCTCATATCAAGCTTATCAAGAGACATCACGTATTTTGGAGATGCATCTGTTATTTTACTGTAGGCACCGAATTCTCTCTGAATAGTCTCTTCACTTGCCAGTAAATACGCAACCTGAATAAAACATTTTTTACCATCTTTTATTGCCACAAAATCAATTTCTCCCTTAAATGTCTTTCCGGCAAAAACAGTGAATCCCCTCGTCAGCAATTCATTGTATATAATATTTTCTAGAAAAAAGGTATCTTCGAAATGAATCGTATTGGTATTGATCGTCCGAAATCCAGTATCAACAGCATATTGTTTCTCACGATTGCTGAGTGCCGATTTCCCTACAATATTGTATCTTCCAACACCATGAATTAAATATGCCTTTTTCATTTTCTCCAGATAATTATAGATCGTTCTTTTCGATATTGTCTTATTGTCTTTTTCAAATGTTTGGATAATATTATCAATTGACAGTTCTTTTCCTGCATTTGCCAGCAGATATAATGATATATCCATAAAATTTTTCCGGTCAGCACTTTTGCTTTTTCCTACAATATCATGATTTACAATACTCGTATATAAATTTTTCAGATATCTGTGAATAGATGCTTCATCCTTATAATCAAAACGCAATGGAAATCCGCCCCATTTGAGATAATCAAAAAAGAGGTCCTCACTCCACTGCATTCCATTCAACTCATAATATTGTTTCATTTCATAAAATGAAAATGGAAATATTTCGAATTCTACCGTCCGCCCAGTCAAAAGTGTTGCAAGCTCTCCCGACAAAAGGGTGGAATTACTTCCTGTCACAAACAGTGAAACATCCAGTGACGCCCTAAACGACGCCAGAGCCTTCTCAAATTCTTTTACATGCTGCACTTCATCTAAAAAAATGTAGTATTTTCCATTCTCACAAACCCTGCTTTTTATTTCCTTGTGCAGATCCGACGCATTCTCAATATAATCGTAATCCATGTCTTCCAGATTTAAATATATAATATGATCTCCATGTACGCCGCGCTCTGCCAGCTCATCTTTGATTGTTTCCAGCAAAATCGATTTCCCGGATCTTCTCACCCCGGTAATCACTTTGATAATATCCAAATCATAATATGGGCGTATCTGTTCAAGGTATACTTCTCTTTTTAAACGCATATTGTGTACCTCCATACTGCACATATTATCATTTTAATTTATTATGTGCAAGATTATCTTGCACGTTTTAATAAATTTTCGTAATATTGTGCAATATTATTCTGCACATTTTGTTTGACTTGAATTTATACAAGCAAAACTTTTCCATTTTATTATTATAAATCATAAAAAATGGAAAGTGAGCATTGCCCACTTTCCATCTATTACACATTGTACAGACTATATTTTTACCAACCCATCTCATGTGTCACATACTATTCAATACTTTCAATTGCTTTTCTCTTTTTATAAAACATTACCAACACTGCCATTGCAAGCATAAATACATCTAATGCCATGATCAGGAATGTCCATGTTGGGAACGGTTCGCTGGAAATTTCCTGTGCATTGCTGTTTGCCACTGTATACAGAATATTATGAGTAGCTGTTCTCAATGCCTGACGTCCAGCAGCTGTACCAGTTGACAATTCAGACGGGGTAAGATTTCCCAATGTTGTAAGGCTCAGGTCTGTACCACTTCTGATCGCACGATCTGCATCTTTGCTGTTAGATGTTACAAAGTCTGTGATCACCATACCATGGAAGCCCCATTCATCTCTGAGAACTGTATTCATTAATTCTTCGCGTTCTCCTGCCCAGGTTCCCCCAATGAAACTATCAGATGCCATTGCTGCGGTAACACCGCCCTCTTTTACGCAGATTTCAAAAGGTTTGAAATAAATTTCTCTCATTGCCTGCTCATTACACCAGATACTGATATCCAGACGTTCTGTTTCCTGCTCGTCTAATGCAAAATGCTTCATGTAGCAATAAATTCCCGCTTCATTTGCTCCTCTTACGAAAGCTGCAGCTGTTTTTCCTGCAAGTACTCCATCTTCAGAATAATATTCATAATTTCTTCCACAAAACGGAGAACGATGTGTATTCATTGCAGGTCCATATAATCCGGCAATACCATATTCTGCAGATTCAGAACCAAGAGCCTGTCCCATTTCTTCTGCCAGCTGCTTATTAAAGGTAGAAGCAACCACTACTTCTGATGGGAAAACGACACCTTTTACATCACCTGAAATCAGACTGTTGATTCCCTGTGGTCCATCCTGATCGGATGTTGCATTTTTCCCAATACTGTCAATTGCTGCTGTTGCGTATCCACCGGTTGCGATCAGATTTACCATCTCATCCACACTGATCTGCTCTAACAGCTGATCCCATGTTGGATCATCATAATCAAGTCCTTTTACATTCTCTATGGTAAGTCCATTATCTTTTACAACAATGTCCTCAGCCTCTTCGTTCTGCTGTTCTTCTGTCAGTCCCTGATTTTCGATTTCATTGATGATTTCTTCTGATGCATCTTTATTTGCAGGGCGTGATGTTGGAAGTGTCCCCTCCCAGTCTGCTCTTGAAACATAGGTAACATCATTTCCTTCGGATACATCATCGAACTGGTTTACAGCTGCAACATTATCTGTAGAACGTGCGCCCGCATTCGCATCATTGTATACAATATCCGATGCCACTGTAACAGTACGGCTGTCAATAAGATCATGTGCATTGTTCATTAACTTAATTTCATAATCACCATGCTCTAATACATAGCATCCATTATTCTGATAATCATAGGAAGCCATATCTTCATAATTAAAAGAAATTGTTACCGTCTGGGATTCTCCCGGCTCAAGAACTTCTGTTTTCTCATAATCAGCCAGATTTACAAATGCTTTCTCAATTCCTCCCACGTAATATGGTGGTGTGTAGTATAACTGAACGACATCTTTTCCGGCAACATCTCCGGTATTTGTCACTGTCACATCTACGGTAACAGTATTTCCATCATCTTCAAAATCAGAGATTTCCTGTGTGAAGCTTGTATAAGAAAGTCCATATCCAAACGGATACTGAACTGCCTGCTCATAAGCAGCCTCATCGCATTCGTTTGTCTCATTATCGATCCATCTTGTCTCATAATAGCGATAGCCTACATAGATTCCTTCTGCATAATCCACATAAGCATAATGCTCTCCATTAAATACGGACGGATTATCAAAAATCAATTTATATTTATTGTTTGTATTTTCATATAAGAACTGTCCAAAATTATAGTAAGATGGATTACTTGTCAGATCATATGCATAAGTATCTGCAAGCCGTCCGGACGGATTGATTTCTCCTGCCAGAATCTCTCCAAGACTGTCACAGCCTTCACAACCTGGTCCTCCAATCCATAAAGCTCCGTCAATTGCTTCATCTTCTAAGAATCCCAATTCCATTGCATTGCTTGAATTAATAACAACTATGATATTTTCAAAATTTTCTTCTACCATAGCGATCATATCACGCTCGTTTTTATTCAGCTCAAGGTAATGCTCACCTGCAGCTCCACCCTGATATGCAGCTGTATCCTGTGGCAAGTCTCCACCTTCACCACCGTTTCTTGTCAATACAACAATTGCTGTATCAGAATAATCTTTTGCCTGATCGATCATTTCCTCTGTGTAAGTATCGATGGATGGTTCATAAGAATTATAATCACCACCTACCATTGCCATCACATTTGTTTTCTGTTTTTCTGTGTATGCATCATTATAAAAAGCTTTCAGGTCTTCATTCACAGAAATTCCGGCATTTTCAAGGCCTTCATAGAATCCTACGTTATACTCGTTGCTTCCCGAGCCGGAACCAGTTCCTCCAAAGTTAATGTCTATGGAACTGTAGCCAAACACATTTACCTGTTTATTGGCAAGCGGAAGTACATTATTCTCATTCTTAAGTAATACAAAGCCCTCATCTGCGAGACTCTTTGCTGTTTCTGTACTTTCATTTCTTACTTTCTGAATATCGGAATCATTCAGATCAATTGTTGTAAAATACATGGTGATCACATTTGTAAAACGTAGTGCTACAAAATTCGCCACACATGTTACAACTAAAAGCAGACTTAAAACAATTCGTCCTGCTTTTCTTGGTTTACTGTTTGTTGCGATTGCTTTTCTCTTTACCATACATAAAGCAAAAAACGCAACTGTCAGACATACCATAACAATAGCTGTCACTAAAACAATATTTTCTGCCATAGATTTGCTCTCCTTTTCTCCTCTTTTTTCTGGCTTGTTACAATCATATACATATCACTTTCCAATAAAAAAAACCGTCTCTTACACGAAAACGGCTTTTTCTTACATGAAATGAGTATTTATGACTTTTGTATTGGAATCAGAATTTTCAAAGCAAACCAGTTATCTTCTACTGAAAATAAGGTATTTCCATTATATTTTTGTACGGTACGAATGATGCTCTTGGTTCCATATCCATGATTTCTTTTATTCTTTTTTGTCTGAGGTACACCCTGTTCAAGTATAACCTCCCCTTCACAGGTATTTTCAATCTGTATACACACAAATTTTCTGACCATTTTTACTTCCAGATGGATCAGCCTCTTTTGTACATCCTCACTTGCAACAACACTCTCTATCGCATTATCCAATGCATTTCCAAAAATGGTACAGATATCCGCAACATGCATAAAATCTAATAACTGCCCATCCACTACAGCAGTGATCACAATCTGCTTTTTTCTGCATATTGACTGCCTGCTGTCTAACAACGCATCCAGCACTTGATTTCCCGTATCAAATTGCGGACTGTAGGCTTCCAATTCTGATTCTATATTATTAATCAGTACTGATTGTTTATCGCTGATCGTCTGATTCTTCAAATCTTCCAATTGATGTTTCAGGTCATGATATTTCATATTGACTAATTCGATACTGTCCTGATAATTACGATATTTCATATACTGCTCTCTGAGCGTGCTGTCCATCACTGCCATATCCACTTTCATTTCAATTTCGGAAATCCTGCTCTGTAAAGCAAATAAAATAATAATCCCCATCAGATCAAAAATGGTTCTTATGTTGAACATATCAAAAATACCACTTCCAGAAAATGGTGTATTCGCCGTAAAAAAGCTAATATTGCTCAATATAAATGTAATCATCACAACGCAGGCAGCTATCACTACTTCCTGCCGGGAAATTTCCCTTGATATGGAATCGTTTGTCCACTTTCTCTCAATCAGATAGATAACTACTGCAGCCAGAACATATATTACAATGGCTGTCAGTATATCCATTACTGTTAATTCCGATTTTCCCCAATTGTAAAAAGAAATCAACTGCCACTCAAAAGATGCTATAAACTCAGCAATCATAAATGCTTTCAAAGCATAATAGCACAACACTGTTTTCTTTTCATCAAGCACAAAATATAATAATAAATACATGAATACTATTCTTAACATAATGTAAATTGGCCACATCCAAACAGGGAACAATTTTCTCGCACATCCATACAAAAGAATACTTGCTGTAGCAATGCATACTACGGTTATAATTTTATTCTGTGATATTTTTTTCTTTAACAAAACAACATAAATTAAGCAAGCTATTACCTCTGCTATCCCTGTAAATAATACAGGAATATTGACTCCCTCATTTCCTATCATATCTGCCCCTTTTTAATGACTATTTATATATGCATTCAGTTTTTCCATAAATTCTTTCTTTTTCGCACGACTGATTGGAAGTTTTTCGTTTTCTATGATGCAGTCGCTCTCGTTCATGCCTTCGACATACCGTAAATTCACGATTAACCCTTTATTAATTCTATAATACATTTCCCCTGGTAATTCTGCCTCTATATCTTTAATCCGCATATAGGTCTTAAATTGTCCCTTTTGCGTGTAAAAAGTCAGATAATGTGCCTGGCTTTCAATATAACAAATTTCCGTCAATGCAAGTTTTTGAATTCCTCCCTGCACATTAATATTAATGTATTTTCTTGTTTCACGATCTGTAACTTTTACCAGTGCACGATCTAAACTCTTTTCTAATGCATAATATGTAATTGGTTTTAGAATATAATCAAAGGCTGCAACCTTATACCCCTTTATCGCATAGTTAATCATATTCGTTATAAAAATAATGATAACTTCCTCATCCTGCTTTCTGATTGTTTCGGCTGCTGTCATTCCATCCATAAACTGCATCATAATATCCATCAGAATAATATCATATTCACATTTATAGCTCTCTATAATCTCGTCTCCATCTTCAAAAAATACGGTATGAATCTCTAAAAAATGTTCTTTCGCATACTGATTCAGATAACTTTCCAATAAATCTCTGTAGGATTTTTCATCTTCAACAACTGCAATTTGAAGCATGTTAACCTCCGCTGTCTATGGTTTTTTTATTGCTATTTACTATTATACAATTAAAAAAATGCCCCGGCAATCACTGTCAGGACATTTTCCATATTGACTTTCTTATATTTTATTTCCTACTCCACCTGCACCTGGCACATTCTCATTGTTGCCAGTGCAGCCTCATGGCTTTCTGTAGTTACACCTGCACAACAGGAAGCGATGACTCTTACCGGAATCTCCGGAAGATATGCCTTAATTAAAATTGCATTGGAGACAACACAAATATCGGTGCAAAGTCCGACCAATGTAATGGTGATATCTTCTTTCTCTGCGATTTTTGTAATCTCTTCCGCAAGAATTTTTGAACCGAACGTTGGCTTGTCGATCACTACTGCGTCTTTTAATGCAGTTTTCACTTTCTCATTGAT
>CAKQXQ010000020.1 GCA_934292805.1 uncultured Roseburia sp.
TATGCAAAATACGAAGTGATCGAGACACTGCTTCCGTATCTGGATACTTACTTAATGGATATTAAGCATATGAATCCGGAAAAGCACAAAGAATATACAGGTCATGATAATCTCAGGATGATAGAGAATGCACTCAGGGTAGCCCACAGTGGACAGACAGAACTGATCATCCGCGTACCTGTTATTCCGGGATTCAATGCTACAGAGCAGGAATTGCTTGATATAGCAAAGTTTGCAGATACCTTACCGGGCGTCAGACAGATCCACATATTGCCTTATCATAACTTTGGTCAGGGAAAATACGAAGGATTGAACAGAGACTATCCAATGGGAGATACAGAGAAGCCTTCCAATGAGCAGATGAAGGCATTTCAGGAAATGATCCAAAAAAATACATCATTACACTGCCAGATTGGTGGTTAACGGAACGAAAGCCGGGTATACTATATTGTGGTATATCCGGTTTTTTATCTAATAGGATTCAGGTTTCAAAAGGTCTGCATTTAAATTCATACTAGCAGATTGCACAAAAGAAACTTTTCATATTTCTTTTGTGTAATTTGCCAATAAAGATTGTGAAGCAGACCTTTAGACACCTGAATCCTAATAGAAAATTTTGTTATTTTTTCACAATTGAAAGAAGTGTATGGGTAGTTTTTGACACTACCATTTAGTAGAAAGAGGAATAGAAATGAAGAGAAAAAAACGATTGTTATGGTTGATCGCAGCAGTTTTATTAACGACAGGATGTGGTGGAACAGATAAAAATGTCAGCCCATCTGAGACGGAGCAAATACCTTCTGAGACAGTAGGAGAAGCGTCATTGCCGGCATATAGTAATCTGTCAGAGGAACAGATGCGGGAGCAATTCGAGACAGAGCTTATTCAGGCAGGAGCAGCAGAAACAGATGCACAAAAAAGTATGGCAATCGTGAAAGAATACAATGATACCATACAAAACACCTCCCTTGTCGAAGAAGGATATGCATCGTTTGATATGACAATGCCGGAATATGATATTGATGTAATACAGGATTTATGGATGAAAAAAAATCCGGATTTTATCGGATACAATTGCAGGATCACTGCATTCGGACTGATGAAAGATCTGATCACGGTGCAGGATACAGGCGAACGGAATACAGAATACTTGTTTTTGGATGAGGCAGCTCTTGATACAGGAGAGCTTTTTACGTCAGAGGAAAGAGAAAAGTTTGAAACAGTTTTCTCAGAGATCAAAACTGATTCATCCACAGATACGAAGAAGCAGATCGAGGTGCAGAGAGAATATTGGAAAAAAGCAGGTGTAACATTCGAAGATAACAGTAAGCTGTCCCTGATCACAGTTTATCTTCATTCGCATATTGACGAGAATGAAAACAGTCTGATCGCCGGACATGCAGGGGTGCTGTTAGATACAGGAAATGAACTTCTTTTCTTTGAAAAAATTTCATTTGAGCTGCCATATCAGCTCATCCGCTTTGCAGACAGGAAGCAGTTAAAAGAATATCTGATGAGATGCTACGATGTAGATACTACAGGGGAATGTGCAAGCCCATTTATTCTTGAAAATGACAACGTATTATAATTTCATTTCTTCAAAAATAACATTGATCCCTGAACAGTGCAAAAAATGTGTTTTAACATTGTGACAGTGAAAAAGATATGCTACAATAACCGGTGTCCTTTAATAATCAACAATATTTTATGTGATAGAAAGAACAGGTATTTTATGATAAAAGCAGAAAAATTATCGTATTCCTTCCCACAGAAGGATTTATATAACAAAATATCATTTACACTGGAAGATGATGTGCACTGTGCATTTATCGGCACGAACGGAACCGGAAAGAGTACATTAGTGGATATGATCTTACGGCCGGATGAGTATCTCTATGATGGGAAGCTGATCGTTGATGTTCCCGGAAGAATCGGGTACGTCAGCCAGTTTTATTCGTCCGATGAAGAGAAAGAGGTTACCGTTTTTGATTATCTTTCTGAGGAATTCGTACGTCTGCAGAACAAGATAAACCAGATCTGTGACGAGATGGCAACAGCAGAGGATTTTGATGAAGTGATGGAACGTTATCAGACTGCAATGGATGAATTCCAGGCTGTTGATGGAGATTTTTACGAGAGCAATATCAGAAAGCAGTTAAAGCTTGCCAATCTCAGTGATTATGAAAATCAGTTATTGACAAACTTAAGTGGTGGTGAGTTCAAGCTTGTACAGGTGATCCGGGAAATGATGATCAGTCCGAAGTTCATCATTATGGACGAGCCGGATGTCTTTTTGGACTTTGAGCATCTGAATGCACTTAAGAATCTGATCAATGCCCACAAGGGTACTTTACTTGTGATCACACATAACCGTTATCTGTTAAACCACTGCTTTAATAAAATCCTGCATCTTGAGAATGCAGAGATCCAGGAGTTTGAAGGCAGCTATATCGAATACAATTTTGCCATGCTTCAGATGAAAATCGAGCAGCAGGAGCTTGCAGCCGCAGATATGGAAGAAATCGAACGGAACCGCAGGCTGGTGGAGCGTCTGAGAAAAGAAGCCACAAAGATTGACAGTGCAACCAGAGGAAGGACATTAAAGGCAAGAGTGTCCTTATTAGAACGTCTGGAAGCAAGAAAAACAAAATCACCATTCGTAGATATTAAACAGCCGGCGATTGAATTATATACAAAGCAGCAGCGGGAAATACCGGAAGAACAGAAAAAAACGTCAATGCAGCCGGAACAGATTTCGGAAGAAAAACCACTGGCACAGAATGAGGATGAACCGGTTTTAAAAGTAGAAGATTATAGTATCGCATTCGAACGTGAGATTTTAGACCGTGTTTCTTTTGAATTGCATGACGGAGAAAAAGTTGCGATCGTAGGTCCGAACGGAACCGGAAAGACAACTATACTGCGTGAGATATATAAAAATACGAATCCATCGATCAAAGCAGATCCACAAAAGAAGATTGCGTATCTGTCACAGATGCATGGAGAAGTATTCAATGAAAAAGAGACGGTTCTGAAAAACTTTGAGGATACCGGATTCGAGAAAGAGGCAGACATTGTAGAATATCTGAAAACATATGGTTTTGAAGAAGAGCTGGTTTACAACCGGGTAGAGAATCTTTCCGGTGGGGAGAAGAATCTTCTGCAGCTTGCAAGGATATCCAGAATGGATGCCGATCTGTTGCTGCTTGATGAGCCGACCAGCCACCTGGATACGTACTCACAGCTTGCATTAGAGCATGCGATCGAAAACTATAAAGGAACGGTATTAATGGTTTCCCATGACTTTTATACTGTGGCAAACTGCATGGACTATGTACTTTTGGTGGAAGATAAGAAATTCCGCAAAATAAGTATCCGTAAGTTCCGGAAAATGATTTATGCAGATCATTTTGACAAAGATTATCTGGAACTGGAGCAGAAGAAAAAAGAGACAGAGAACCGGATCGCATTTTTACTTCAGGCAGGAAAGTTTGAAGACGCAAGAAAGTGCAGTGAGGATCTCGAAAGAATCATTGATAAAATGTAAAATAGGAAACTTGACATATGTATCATTTGTATTATAATAGATAATACAAATGATACATATTTTTTTGAATTATCAGACCGGTGGTTTGGAGGTGGAGCAGATGGTTATATCAATCAATGAAATGTCAGAAATTCCAATCTATCAGCAGATCAGGAATCAGATCGTACAGGGGATTTCTGATGGAAGGCTTGCACCGGGAGAGCAGCTGCCGACAGTGAGGGGGCTGGCAGAAGAGATTGGGATCAATTCCATGACGGTGAACAAAGCGTATGCATTGTTAAAGCAGGAAGGATATATTTATGCGGACAGACGGAGCGGTGCGAGAGTCAGGAAGGAATTCACAGAGAAACAGGCACTTTCAGAGAAATCAGAAGAACTGCTGCAGCAGATCATATCGGAAGCGAAGGTAAGCGGAATCGGGAAAGAGGATT
Source organism: uncultured Roseburia sp. (assembly GCA_934292805.1). Lineage (GTDB taxonomy): Bacteria > Bacillota > Clostridia > Lachnospirales > Lachnospiraceae > Roseburia. The sequence goes on from CAKQXQ010000020.1 coordinate 3,979, forward strand.
TTTTTCAAATCTGTGAAAAATATTTCTAAAATAAAATTGTAAAAAGTAAAAAATATTATAAAAAGTGAAAAATCAGGAAAGAGTTGGAGGAGAAAAGCATGCTGCTTAATATAATAATGCTTGTAGCAATGTATCCGGTGATTTTTGTGATGTACTTCTTGTTCCGGGTACAATATAAATATACCAATGGCTGTCTTTTTGCTGTGAATATGAAACCTGAGTGGATAAGGGAACAAAAAGTGGAAGCAATTGTGGAAAAATTTAAAAAGGAAATAAAAAGTTACTTTATTGTTCTTCTTTTCGTTCCGCTTACCAGTTTTCTGATCAGGTATTCATCGATCCAGATAACAATCTGGACAATGTGGGTCATACTTGCGATCATGCTTATGTGTCTGCCTCTGATCCATGCCAATCATGCATTGAAAGCCTGGAAAAAAGAACAGTGTCTGTATAAAGAGGCAGAAGCAGAACGTTATGTGGAGCTGAAGGCAGTCGGTAAAATACGAAAAGTAAAGTTTACGACATTTCTGATTCCCAATATAGCCGGACTGGCTGGTGCGATCCTTCCAATTGTGATCGAAAAGCTTCATCCGGAGTTTGCAAAAATCGTGGAGACAGAAAGCGTCTGCTGGATCTGTATTTTAATGTGGCTGTGTGGTCTGCTGATCTGGGCTTGTGCTGTCTGGATGGATCGCCAGCCCGTCACTGTGATCTGTTATGACAGTGATACAAATATTAATTATACAAGGGCCAGAAAAAACATCTGGAAGAACTTCTGGCTTATAACAAACTGGACGAATACTGCATTTATAGCAATGATACTTGTATCGGCAATATGTCTGGAGAATATGGGCTATGGAGTGCTGATCTCTGCAGTTATATATACGCTTATCATCGTAATGCTGTGTTTTCCGCTTATGCATCAGCTCGGCAAAGTGGAAGGGGTATATGAGAAGAAGAGAGATCTTTATGACAGCGAGGAAGATGACAGACACTGGATCGGAGGGATTTTCTATTATAATCCGGCAGATCATCGCACGATCGTAACGAAGAAAATCGGAATCGGAACAACAACCAATCTGGCTACACCAGTCGGAAAGGGTGCAGCGATTTTTTCAGTGATCATTACGGTCATTACGATCCCGGCAGTGTGTGTATGGGTTATTATGCTTGAGTTTACGCCGATCCGGCTTGTGGTAGAGAATCAGACACTTTATGCAAAGCAGCTGAATACAGATTATAAGATCGATATCACAGATATCAGAGATCTCGAGAAAATAACTGAATTGCCTTCCTGGAGCAAATCAAACGGAAGTGCGATGGATACACTGGAGAAAGGAACCTTTTTCGTCCGCAACGTTGGAAAGTGTGAGGTTTTCTTAAATCCGGAAAATACAGAATTTCTGCATTTTTCTGCGGACGGAACCGAATATTACATGAGTGGGACGGATGATGCACAGACAAGGGAAATATACGAATCACTGAACTCCTTTCAGATGCAATAGAAATATTTTGGAATAAAGAACAGGACGAAGCCGGATATGGCTTCGTCCTGTTCTTTATCTTAAGAATTATCGTAACGGAACAGTTACGGATTTATCCTTCCAGCTTCCAGTAGAAGGCACTGTAAGGTGGAAGATCACTTCCACAGTTAAAGTGATGTGGTTCTCCGGTGATAAGGTCAATCGCAGACTGGCATCCTGCATCGAAATTTGCATGGAAAGAAGCTTCATCTGCATTAATTGCAACAAGAACACGTTCACAGTCTGTTTTCCGCTCGAAAATGCACTGTCTGTTTGTCAGAACTAAAGAACGGAAATCACCATAATTTAAAGCATTGGAGTTCTTCTTTGCAGCGGCAAGCTGTGCGATAAAATCAGTAAGCGTATTCCATTCCGGTTTTTCAAAGCAGGCACGGAGTGCCGGATCGCCATCTTCTTTTCTCGCTTTCGCACCCCATTCACTTCCATAATAGACGCATGGGATACCAGGCATTCCAAAAGAAAGTGCATAAATGAGAGGCAGATGCTTTTCATTTGTCAGTATGCTTGCAATACGGGTCACATCATGGTTATCTACAAAAGATAAAAGATGTTTTCCTTTATATAAGGTCCAGTTGTCAGGACCAAACTGTCGCAGCAGGGAGTGATTGATCTCAAACAGATTCATGCTGTTAAAGCTGGAATAGAGTCCCTTATAGCACTCATAGTTTGTGACAGAGTGAAGCATGGAGTCGTTCATCCACTGATTATAATCTCCGTGAAGCGTTTCGCCGACTAAGAAGAAGTCCGGTTTTAAACTGTCACAGAAAGAACGCAGTCTTCTCAAAAAATCATGGTCAAGACAGTATGCAACATCTAATCGTAAACCATCGATGTCAAATTCTTCTACCCAGCCTTTTATACAGGAGAAAATATGCTGTATCACTTCTTCGTTGCGGAGATTTAATTTTACAAGGTCGTAATTGCCCTCCCAGCCTTCATACCATAGTCCGTCATTGTAATTCGAATTTCCGTCGAAGCTGATGTGGAACCAGTCTTTGTAAGGAGAATCCCATTTCTTTTCCAAAACGTCTGTAAAAGCCCAGAAACCTCTTCCAACATGATTAAAGACACCATCTAATACGACTTTGATCCCTGCGGCATGGAGATTATCACAGACATTTTTGAAATCTTCATTTGTACCAAGACGGGTATCGATTTTTGTATAATCCCTTGTATTATATCCATGTGTATCGGATTCAAATACAGGTGAGAAATAAATAGCGTTGGCACCCAGTTTACTGATATGAGGGATCCAGTCATTTACTTTTAAAATACGGTGATTTAAAATACCATCATTTTCAAATGGTGCACCACAGAATCCGAGAGGATAAATTTGATAAAATACACTTTCATAAGCCCACATAAGAAAGCCTCCATTGATAAGAAAATTATTTTTTGCTCATTTCCTGTGATTTTTTTACACAGGCCCGCTGTGCCTGTATCACAGTATTTCTCAGACCGCCTGCTTCAAGCGAAGCGACAGCCTCGATGGTTGTACCACCCGGTGAGCAGACAGCGTCCTTCAATTCACCAGGGTGCTTTCCGGTTTCCAAAACCATTCGGGCTGCACCGAGCACAGACTGTGCAGCAAACTTATAAGCCTGTGTGCGTGGCATTCCGTCTGCGACAGCTGCATCCGCCATGGCTTCGATAAACATATATACGTAAGCAGGAGAAGAGCCGGAAACACCGATCACAGCATCCATAAGGCTTTCCGGGATGATTTCAGATTTGCCGAAAGTATCAAAAAGATGCTGTACTTCGGACAGCTCGTCATCAGATACATTATCATTCACGCAGAGAGCACTCATAGCTTCACCGACAGCTGCCGGGGTATTTGGCATGGCTCGTACAAGCTTTACCGGTCGCACAAAAGCTGACTCAAGAGCTGCAATTGTTTTGCCGGCGGCAATCGATACGATGACACAGGACTCCTTTAGAACCGGTGCGATCTGAGGGATCACTTCGTCAAATTTATTTGGTTTTACTGCGAGAAAAAGGATGTCACTTTCCTTTGCCACAGTTTCATTTGAGAGGGTCGTTTTAATATGGAAAGAAGCCTGCAGTCGTTTTAAAGTGGCATCTGAATGTGCACTTGCGATCAGATGATCCGGGGCGATCAGTCCGCTGTCTGTCAAGCCATGTATCATGGCACTGCCCATATTACCGGCACCGATAAAGCCAATCATTTTATCATTCATAAGTCTATATTCCTTTCCCAATATTTATGAAAATAGAATCCGGATAAAATACCGGATAAACATATTTCTTACATCCTAGTTCATTAGTGGGAAAACGTCAATATAAAACAGCAGAAATGGCCGGTACTCCATTTCTGCTGCTGCTGGGAAACATAGCTATTGGAAATAAAATGTTTCAGTGTTTATATTGAAATAGGAAGAAACGTAAAGAGTCTGTATAAAATAGTTACGGGAACTTCCTTATAAACCGTAAAAATAAAGCAGGGATTTAGAAATCTGTAAGATCAGCTGCACGTCTTTCAAGGAATGCAGTCATGCCTTCTTTTTTGTCATGAGTGGAGCAGGTAACACCGAAAAGATTTGCTTCCATCTCGACAGCATTCTTGATATCCATATCATAACCGTTGTTGATCGCTGCTTTTGCAACAGATACAGCATAACTTCCCTTGGAAGCAATCTTAGCTGCCATTGCTTTGGCTGTAGCCATCAGTTCTTCCGGAGCAACTACTTTATTAACAAGACCGATTCTGTAAGCTTCTTCAGCATTGACCGCATCACAGGTGAAGATCATTTCTTTTGCGCGTCCCATTCCAACTAAACGGGCAAGTCTCTGTGTGCCACCGAATCCAGGGATGATTCCAAGACCACACTCAGGCTGTCCAAAGCTTGCATTTGTGGAAGCAATACGGATATCACATGCCATAGAGATCTCACATCCGCCACCGAGAGCAAAACCGTTGACTGCTGCGATCGTAACCTGACGCATATTCATTAATTTGAAGAATGGTGCAGATGCTTTCATACCAAAAGCTCTTGCTTCTGCTGCTGTGAAATTAACCATCTCGGCAATATCAGCTCCTGCAACGAAAGATTTGAATTCATTTCCTTTTTTGTCAGGACCACCGGTTAAAATGACAACCTTTACATCATCTCTTCCTTCAATCTCTGTTAACGCTGTGTTTAATTCATCAAGTGTCTCGCTGTTTAATGCATTTAATGCTGCTGGTCTGGAAATAGTAAGAACAGCAATTTCATTTTCAACGTCCAATTTTAAATTATTAAATTCACTCACGGTAATACCCTCCTGAATAGATTGATAAAAAATTAACAATACATGTTATATCTAGGTTACTTCTTTTAAATCCATTTGTCAATATGGCAAAATATAAAAATTCAAAAAATCGAAAAATTCATTCATTTTGGCGGTCTGCATGACAATCCGGATACTTTACAGGGAAGAAATTTACAGTTATAATGCACTGCATATGGAAATGGAAGAGGAACAAAACAATGATCACAGACTTTGATTTGACGATATTAGTGGAGCCACTGCTTGAATGGTATGAAAAAAATGCCAGGGTTCTGCCATGGCGTGAAGATACATCCCCTTACCGCGTATGGGTTTCGGAAATCATGCTTCAGCAGACGAGGGTAGAGGCAGTGAAACCATATTTTGAACGGTTCATCAGAAAACTCCCGGATGTAAAAGCACTTGCACAGTGCCCGGAGGATGAGCTTCTGAAATTATGGGAGGGACTTGGTTATTATAACCGTGTCCGCAATATGCAAAAAGCTGCTATACAGGTGATGGAAGAATACGGAGGGGTTCTTCCGGCTGATTATGGGAAACTGCTGGAGCTTAAGGGGATTGGAAGCTATACTGCCGGGGCGATCGCCTCGATCGCATACAAGATCCCGGTTCCGGCCGTGGATGGGAATGTCTTTCGGATACTTACAAGGGCAGCACTCGATGATACGGATATTGCGAAGGCATCTTTCCGTAAACTGGTAGAGGCCGAACTGACAAAAGTCATGCAGGGAATGACAGACCCGGGATCCTTTAATCAGGCTCTGATGGAATTAGGAGCTACAGTCTGTGTGCCAAATGGAGCTCCGGCATGCGACAGGTGCCCATGGGGGAAGGTCTGTCTTGCCTTAAAAGAGGGAAGAATCTTGGATTTCCCGGTTAAATCCAAAGCAAAAGAGCGCAGGATCGAGCACAGGACGGTCCTTGTGATAAGAGATCATGATAAGATAGCGATCAGAAGGCGTCCGAAGAAAGGGCTTTTGGCAGGATTGTATGAGCTGCCGAATCTGGAAGGAGTCTATTCCTCGGAAGAGATCATAGAGATTGTAAAAAAAATGAACCTTTCACCGATCCGTGTGAAAAAACTGGAAGATGCAAAGCATATTTTTTCACATATAGAGTGGAAGATGGAAGGATATGCGGTTCTTGTTGAAGAGGCAGATTTTGAATCAGAAAAATGCGAAGATAAAAAGAAGGAAAAGGATCAGCTGATTTTTGTCGATGCGAAAAACTCGGCAGAAAAATATGCCATACCATCTGCTTTTGTGGCATATGCAAAATATATGAACATGAAACTTGGCAGGGATCGTTTCCTGGAGGAATGACAAAGATATCTTTAGAAAGAGGAAGCCGGTGCATTGCACCGGCTGTTTCATATGAAAAAGATTATTTTATTGAAAGTGAAGTGATTCACTGTTTTCTGGGAGGAACCTTGCTTATTTCTAAGCAAGGCAACCTGGTAAAACCAGGTGTGAAAAAAAGTTCTATGAAAAAATTTACTTGTTATCTTAATTTATACTGTGAGTATACTGTTGAATTATGTCTATCGTATGATGACTTTGTGAGAATTTTGTTAATAAAATATGAACAGAAAAGCCAAAAAGTTAATTTTTTAACAATGCAAAAGGGATGGACAGAGTTTTTCAGGGGATAAGCAGAAAATTTATTACTTTTCCGGGAAGTCTTAAGAAAAAATAAATTGGCTTGCGGCAGGAAAGTATGTATAATAGAGACAGTCAGATAAGTTCAATATAGATAAAAAGAAATTATAATTAAAAGAAGAGGTAAAAAAATGTACGATTGTATTGTGATCGGTGCAGGGATTGCAGGGGCAGTCTGTGCCAGAAAACTTGCAGAAGAAGCAGATAAAAAGGTACTGGTGATAGAAAGAAGAAATCATATCGGCGGCAATTGCTATGATGCACCGGATGAGTATGGGATCCTGATCCATGAATATGGTCCACATATTTTCCATACAGGCATGGAGGATGTTTACGAATTCTTATCAAGATTTACAGAGTGGTATGCATTCGGGCATGAGGTTGTTGCAAAAGTCGGAGATACACTGATCCCGGTTCCGTTCAATCTGAACACACTGCATATGGTTTATGAGAAGGAAAAGGCAGACCGCCTGGAAAAGAAGCTGATCGAAACATATGGAGAAGGCAGCAGAGTGCCGATCATGAAGCTCCGCGAGAATGAAGACCCGGATATCCGTGAGATCGCACAGTATGTATATGAGAATATTTTCCTGAAATACACGATGAAACAGTGGGGACAGAAGCCTGAGGAGATCAGCACAGAAGTAACAGGAAGGGTACCGGTGCTTATTTCCCATGACAACCGGTATTTCCAGGATAAGTACCAGGGCGTTCCAAAAGACGGTTTTACACCAATGTTTGAACATATGTTAGATCATGAGAATATCACAGTCCTGCTTGAGACAGAATGTAAGGACAGACTTGAATTGCAGGAGAATAGGATCCTTTTTGACGGACAGCCATTTGAAGGTGATGTGGTATATACAGGAGCTCTGGACGAACTGTTTTGCTGCAGGTTCGGAAGACTGCCGTATCGTTCTTTGGATTTCTGCTTTGAGCATTATGATGAGAATTCTTATCAGGGACACAGCGTTGTAAATTACACTGTCAGCGAGAATTACACAAGAATTACAGAATTCCGATTCCTGACCGGTCAGAAAGACGGTGAGGGAACAACAATCGTGAAAGAATATCCATTTGCATACACCGGAGCCAAAGGCGAGATTCCTTATTATGCAATTTTGAACGATGAGAATCAGGCGTTGTATGAAAAATACAGAGCACTTACCGCAGGAATCCCGAAATTCCATCTTCTTGGAAGACTTGCAGAATACAAATATTATAACATTGATGCCATGACCAAAAAAGCGATGGAGCTGGCAGATCATATTATGGGACAGGAAGGATAAAAGAATGAAATTACTTACATTTGCAATACCATCATATAACTCACAGGATTACATGGAGCATTGTATCAATTCACTGCTTCCGGGTGGTGAAGATGTTGAGATCCTGGTTGTGGATGACGGATCAAAGGATCGTACAGCAGAGATCGCGGATGAATATGAGAGAAAGTATCCGGGAATCGTGCGTGCGATCCATCAGGAGAATGGTGGACACGGAGAAGCTGTCAATGCAGGTATCCGTAATGCGACAGGCCTGTTTTTTAAAGTCGTAGACAGTGATGACTGGGTTGATGAAGAAGCGTATCTTAAGATCCTTGCAAAGCTTAGGGAGCTGGCAGGAGGAGATACCGTGCTTGATATGTTCATTGCAAACTATGTATATGAGAAAGAGGGCGCAAAGCATAAAAAGGTGATGCGTTATCCGCAGCTTCCACAGAATAAGGTATTTACATGGAATGAAGCAGGACGTTTCCACAAGGGACAGTATATACTGATGCATTCTGTTATTTACCGTACACAGCTTTTAAGAGAATGTGGACTGGAACTTCCAAAGCATACGTTTTATGTGGATAACATCTATGTATACAAACCATTGCCAAGCGTAAAGCATATGTATTATATGGATGTGGATTTTTACCGTTATTTTATCGGAAGAGATGATCAGTCTGTCAATGAAAAGGTTATGATCAGCCGTATTGACCAGCAGATCAGGGTGAATAAGATCATGGTGGATGAATTTGATCTTTGGAAGATCCCAAATGCAAGACTCCGTCATTACATGTTCAACTATTTGGAGATCATTACCGTTGTGTCAACGATCATGCTGATCCGTTCCGGTACGGAAGAGAATCTTGAGAAGAAACGTGAATTATGGAGATATATCAAAGATCGTGATATCCGTCTTTTCCATCATTTGAGAAATGGTATTATGGGTAACGCCATGAATCTTCCGGGAAGAGGTGGAAGAAAGATTTCGGTTGCTGCCTATAAGCTTTCCCAGAAGATCGTGGGATTTAACTAATAGTAAAACAGGTAACCGAGGAAAGAAAAGATATGCGAAGAAACAGATGGTTATGTATAGCAGTGGCAGCGTCTTTTTGTATGCTGCTTTTTGCAGGCTGTACCAACGAGAAAAAGGAGAATCAGGCAGCATACCGGCAGATCGGGATCAATGCCATGGAGAGCGGAGATTATGCAACCGCAATAGAGTCCTTTAACAGTGCATTGGGAGAATGTGTAGGAAAGATCACACCGGATGAGCTTGATATCTGTTATTATAAGGCTGCAGCACAGTTTGCAGGAGGAGATCCAGAGGGTGCGAAGGAGACTTATACAGCGATCATAGATTATGACAGTAAGGCATCAGATGCTTATTATCTGCGTGGATGTCTCTGTTTAAAACAGGGAGATGCAGATGGTGCGGCATCAGATTTTGCAGATGCAGTAAAGTATGATCCGGATGATAAGGAACTTTGTATTCACATTTATGAGAACCTTTCCGGTAATGGAATGTCTGATTCAGGGGAAGAATATTTAAATCAGGCACTGAAGCTGAAAGGCAATACCGCAAAAGACTGTGAGAGCAGAGGCAGGATTTATTATTATCTCGGACAGTATGATAAAGCGGAAACAGAACTGAAAAGTGCACTGGAAAAGCAGAGCATACTGGCGAACCTTTATCTTGCACAGGTCTATGAGGCGACTGGAAATACAGAAGATGCACAGACATACTATGAAGCATATGTGAATTCCGGAGAAGCGGATTCCACGGCAATGAATGCGTTAGGTGAGATCGAGATGGCAAAAGGAAACTATAGCGGAGCACTGACGTATCTTGAACAGGGGATCGCAATGGAGAATGTCAGCAACCGCAGGGCACTGATGCAGAACCTGATCATTTGCTATGAATATACCGGAGATTTTACAGGAGCCTTTAATATGGCTGAGGAATATGTACAAAGTTATCCGGATGATGCCAGTGCACAGAGAGAATATATCTTTTTAAAGAACCGCATGGATCAGCAGGAGAGTACAGAGATTCCGGCTGAAGAAGAGTAAAAAAGAAAACGGAGAGCAGAATGGCAGAAGCATTTAAGATAGAAGAAATAGAGGAGAAGGTCATCTTAGTAGGCGTGAGTGAACAGGAAGGTGACGACGCCGAAGATTCGGTTGCAGAACTGGCAGAACTCGTAAAAACAGCCGGAGCAACTGTAGTCGGTACGCTCATACAGAAAAGAGAGCTGATCCATCCGGGAACTTATATCGGAACCGGAAAAGTAACAGAACTGGCAGAGCTGATTACGGAACTCGGAGCAACCGGTATTGTATGCGATGATGAACTCACACCGGCACAGCTGCGGAACCTGGAAGATCTGTTAGATACCAAGGTTATGGACAGGACGCTGATCATCCTGGATATTTTTGCGGCAAGGGCAACTACAAGCGAAGGAAAGATCCAGGTGGAACTGGCACAGTTAAAGTATCGTTTAAGCCGCCTGACGGGGCTTGGCAGGTCTATGTCAAGACTTGGAGGAGGAATCGGTACCAGAGGTCCGGGTGAGAAGAAGCTGGAGGTTGACAGACGACTGATCAAAGACCGCATCGCACAGCTGAACCGGGAATTAAAAGAAGTGAGACAGCATCGCGAGGTGACAAGGGCACAGAGGGAGAAGAACCAGATGCCGGTTGCTGCGATCGTTGGATACACGAATGCCGGAAAATCAACACTGATCAATAAGCTCACAGATGCGGGTGTGCTGGAAGAAGATAAGCTTTTTGCAACGTTAGATCCGACGACAAGAGTTTTGGAACTTTCTGGCAAACAGGAGATCCTTGTTACAGATACGGTAGGATTTATCAGAAAGCTGCCACATCACCTGATCGAAGCGTTTAAAAGTACTCTGGAAGAGGCGAAGTATGCAGATTATATTCTGCATGTCGTGGATGCATCGAATCCACAGTACGAGAAGCAGATGCTGATCGTATATGAGACACTGGCCAATCTTGAAGTAAAGGATAAGACAGTGATCACACTTTTTAACAAACAGGATGCAAGAACAGATTCAGAACCGATGCATGATTTCAAGGCGGATTATACATTGCCGATCTCAGCAAAAAAGGGTGAAGGGCTTACTGAACTGAAGAATCTATTGTCAGAGCTTTTAAGGGAGAATAAAGTTCTGGTGGAACGGACAATTCCGTATACGAATGCCGGTGTGATACAGTTTGTAAGAAAATCCGGTGAACTTTTAGAGGAAGAGTATCGGGAAGATGGTATTTATATCCGTGCATATGTGCCAATGGATGTATATGCAAAATTATAAAAAGAGAGGAAAGAATATGACTTTATTAATAAAAAATGGACAGATCATCAATCCTGCAACACAGATGAATGAAGTATCGGATCTTCTGATAGAAGATGGTGTGGTTGCAGAAATCGACAAAGAGATCACGAAGAAGGCTGACCGCGTGATCGATGCAAAGGGCTGTTATATCATGCCGGGATTTATCGATATGCATGTGCATTTAAGAGATCCGGGACAGACACAGAAAGAAGACATTGAGACAGGATGCAGGGCAGCAGCACACGGCGGTTACACAACGATCCTTGCAATGCCGAATACCAGACCGGTTGTAGACAATCCGGATGTAGTAAAATATGTTAAAAATAAAGCAAAGACTGTAGGTGCGGTAAATGTGCTCCAGGTTGGTGCGATCACAAAGGGACAGCAGGGAAAAGAGCTTGCAGACATCCGCGGAATGTATGAAGCCGGCATTCCGGCAATCAGCGAAGACGGAAAATCTGTTATGAATTCTGAATTATACCGCGAGGCAATGGAACTGGCTGCAGAACTGGATATTCCTGTTCTTGCACACTGTGAGGATATCAATCTTGTCAATGGAGGAGTGATGAATGAGGATGAACACTCCAGAGAACTTGGACTTCGTGGAATCACCAATTCAGTAGAGGATATTATCGTGGCAAGAGATATTATGCTGAGCGGGGATACAGGAGCAAAGCTTCACTTATGTCATTGCTCTACAAGAGATTCCGTGAAAATGGTGGGTTATGCAAAGATGGAGCATATGCGTGTTACAGCTGAAGTGTGTCCGCATCATTTCACACTGACATCAGATGATATCCATAAAATCGATGCGTCGATCGACCCTGAGAAAAAGCTTGCAATTGATGCAGATGCAGATACAAATTACAAGATGAATCCGCCGCTTCGAAGCAGAGAGGATGTAGAGGCACTGAAAGAGGGATTAAGAGATAATATCATGGATGTTATTTCCACAGACCATGCACCACATACCTTTGAAGAGAAGAACACTTCCATGAAGAAGGCTCCGTTTGGAATTGTGGGATTAGAGACAGCAGCCTGCCTGACATATTCAGAACTGGTACTTACCGGTTATCTTACACCGATGCAGATGGCAGAGAAGATGAGCTACAATCCGGCAAAGATCATTGGTATTGATAAGGGAGATATAAGACCTGGTAAAGTGGCTGATATCGTTATCTTTGATCCGGAGAAAACATACACAATCGATAAGAACAAATTCGCAAGCAAAGGACGCAATACACCATTCCATGGAAGAGAAGTAACAGGAAAAGTCATGGCAACAATTGTTGGCGGCAAAGTAGTGTACGAAGCATAGAAATGATTTCAGGATGAATGAAACATTCTTTTAGAAAACAGTTGAAAAGTAATCACGCAGGAGAAAATGAAAATGGCAGAAAAGTTTGATGAGATGGCGGTCGTTGTCCGCCAGGAGCAGATCGGAACCGGAATCTACAGTATGTGGATGAAAACAGAACAGATTGCAGAACATGCAAAAGCAGGACAGTTTGTATCAGTGTACTGTAATGACGGAAGCAGAATCCTTCCAAGACCGATCAGTATCTGTGAGATCAACAAAGAGGAGAAGACACTCCGCCTTGTATACAGAGTGGCAGGAAAGGGAACAGGCGAGTTCTCAGGGATGACAGAAGGAGAACAGGTACATGTAGTCGGACCTCTTGGAAACGGATTCACAAAGAAAGAAAAAAAGGCATTTCTGATCGGCGGTGGAATCGGTATCCCACCGATGTTAGAACTCGCAAAAGAATTAGACTGTGAAAAACAGATCATACTGGGATACCGCGATGAATTATTTTTACTGGACGAATTTGAAGAACAGGGAAAAGTTTATATCGCAACAGAAGACGGAAGCACAGGAACAAAAGGAAACGTTCTGGATGCCATCCGTGAGAACGGATTGGATGCCGATATCATTTATGCATGTGGACCGACACCGATGCTTCGTGCATTAAAAGAATATGCCGCAGAAAATAATATCGAGTGTTATATTTCCATGGAAGAGCGTATGGCATGCGGAATCGGAGCATGTCTTGCATGTGTGTGCAAATCAAAAGACAAAGACGAACACAGCAATGTAAATAACAAACGGATCTGTAAAGAGGGTCCGGTATTCCTGGCACAGGAGGTAGAATTCTAATGAATATGAAAGTCGACTTATGTGGAGTAACATTAAACAATCCGGTTATGACAGCATCCGGAACATTCGGATCCGGCGCAGAGTATTCAGAGTTTGTGGATCTTAATAAATTAGGTGCAGTTGTTACCAAAGGTGTTGCCAATGTTCCATGGCCTGGAAATCCGACACCACGTGTTGCAGAAGTTTATGGTGGTATGTTAAATGCTGTAGGACTTCAGAATCCGGGAATCGATCTTTTTATTGAACGTGATATTCCTTTTCTGAAAAAATATAACACTAAGATTATGGTAAATGTCTGTGGCCATTCCACAGAGGAATATATTGCAGTAGTAGAGAGACTGCGTGACCAGCCGGTCGATCTGCTTGAGATCAATATTTCCTGCCCGAATGTCAAGGAGGGAGGAATTGCTTTTGGACAGGATCCAAAAGCAGTAGAAGCGATCACAAAAGAAATGAAAAAACATGCCGCACAGCCAGTGATCATGAAGCTTTCACCGAATGTGACAGATATCACTGAGATGGCAAGAGCAGCTGAGGCAGGTGGTGCAGATGGTTTATCACTGATCAATACGATCACCGGAATGAAGATCGACATTAACCGCCAGAAGTTTGTACTTGCCAATAAGACAGGCGGAATGTCCGGTCCTGCGATCCATCCGGTGGCAGTGCGTATGGTATACCAGACTGCCCAGGCAGTAAAGCTTCCTATCGTAGGTATGGGAGGAATCATGAATGCAGAAGATGCGATCGAGATGATCCTTGCCGGTGCAACCGCAATTTCTGTCGGTACAGCAAACTTTACGAACCCACGTGTAACAGAAGAGATCGTTGCCGGAATTGAAACATATATGGAAAAATACCATGTTTCAGACATCAAAGAACTGATCGGTGCAGTACACGAATAAAGACTTTGTATGGATCAAAACATAAAAACTGTGTATAAATCCAAAACTGTGTATGAATGAAAACAGCATATGGAAAAATCACGGTATTTATGGTAGTATGAAAAGGATATTTAGAAAGTAACAGAGGCAGTTGCCCGTAAATACAGGAGGTTATGAAAAGTGGAAGCATACAAGAGTGAATTTATCGATTTTATGGTAGAAAGTGATGTATTAAAATTTGGAGATTTTACATTGAAGAGTGGACGTAAATCCCCATTTTTTATGAATGCAGGAGCATATGTGACAGGTTCCCAGTTAAAGAGACTTGGTGAGTACTATGCAAAAGCGATCCATGCAAATTACGGAGATGATTTTGACGTATTGTTCGGACCTGCATATAAGGGAATCCCACTTGCAGTTGTTACAGCAATCGCATACAGTGAATTATACGGAAAAGAGATCCGCTACTGCTCAGACAGAAAAGAAGCGAAAGATCACGGAGCAGACAAGGGAGGTTTCCTTGGAAGCAGCTTAAAAGACGGTGACAGAGTCGTTATGATCGAGGATGTGACCACTTCCGGAAAATCAATGGAAGAGACTGTTCCAAAGGTAAAAGGAGCGGCAGATGTAGAAATCGTAGGTCTTATGGTCAGCTTAAACCGTATGGAAGTCGGACAGGGCGGAAAGGTAAGTGCACTGGATGAGATCAGGGAAAAATATGGCTTTGAAGGAAAAGCGATCGTTACAATGGCAGAGGTGACAGAATATCTTTACAACAGAGAACACAATGGCAAAGTTGTGATCAATGACGAGATCAAAACAGCAATTGACAAGTACTACGAAGAGTATGGATGTAAGTAAGAAAGGCAGCGGGCATAGCCCGTTTGGCCGGAAGAAGAAACACCGGTTGATGGCATTCGTATTTTTTATGATGTATTTTGTTGTTCTGTTTTACTTCCTGTTCTTTTCAGAAGAATTGGGAAGAACATATTCTGAGAGGCCATATCACTATAATCTGATTCCGTTTCATGAGATCATGCGATTTATCCGTTATCGGCATGTGCTCGGATGGAAGGCAGTGATACTGAATATCTGGGGCAATATTATTGCGTTTATGCCATTTGGGCTTTTTTTGCCGATTTATGCAAAACGATGCAGAAATCTCTGGATGACAGTATTATACAGTTTTGAATTGAGCCTGTTAGTGGAATTGCTTCAGCTGGTATTTAAAGTGGGAAGCTTTGATGTGGATGACCTGTTTTTAAATACAGTTGGAGGTCTGTTTGGTTATCTTGTGTACAAAGTGATCGTCAGACTCCGGAAAAATTCCGGCAGTAAAAAAGTACAGGTGGATGGGAAGTAATATTTATGAAACAGAGAAGACGTAGAAAATACGGATACAAATTTACAGAGAAGACGCAGTCAAAGAAAGGGATACTTTCTTTTTGCCTGGCTGTGCTTTCAATTGCGATCTTTGCGTATGTGGTGGTGAATTCTTTTCATCACGGCGGGAATGGGAGCATGTATCTGGGAAGCGCAGGAGTGACTTCTATGCTGATCGCGGTCGTTGCATTTGTATTTGCAGTGATGAGCCTTCGGGAAGAGGAATCCTTCAAATTATTTCCATATCTGGGTACGGTGCTGTCTTTTCTTGCAGCAGGAGTATGGATCGCAGTTTACGTGATCGGATTTCTGATATAAAATCGGACAAATTAACTGGCTGCATCGGAAAAGATGCAGCTTTTTATGATGAAAGGAACAAAAAATGGGTTACAGAGAAATTTACAAAGAGTCGAATGAAATGGCCGCCGAGCGTTTTGAACTTGTGATGGAACGCATAGAAAAAATCGCTGAACAAACAGATGTGCCGGAGGTGTTTGACGATTATTTCAAAAAGACAGCACAGTTTTTATTACAGTTAAGAGATATCACAAAAAAAGCAGAAGCAGATACATTAAAGAATGCTTCTTTAGCAGAATGTGAGCAGCAGAATGCGTCAATTTATGCAGATATCATGGCAGAACATTATGGACAGAGCTATGGAAATCCGGCTTACGCAGTTGAAAAGCTGGGTGAAGAATATGGTGCAATCCTTTCTGCATTATATGCAGAATGCAGAAAACATATCAAAGATGCGTTCGCAGCCAAGAAGATGAATGTCACAATTGCTTCAGAATTGTTTGTAGAAATCTATAATTATTTTGAGGAGAAGGAAGGCATTGACAAGACAGCCGTTGAACAGGCTATTTACTGGTATTTTCATGATTACAGCGAGATTTTTCTCGGCGAGGCGATCCGTGAGATCGTAGATGCAGAGGAAGATTTCTTATATGAGATCGTGATGAATGCAGATCTTACAGATCTTCGTTATCTTTATCAGTATGGAGAGCATATTGGTGAAAATGAAACAGGCATTGCAGCATTCTTAAATGCAATGTCAGAGGAAGAGATCCAGGCAATGGCTGATACGTATACAGAAGGCTATCGTATCGGATTTGCTGCAACAGGAAAAGATCTGTCAAAAAAGACAACAGCACAGGTTCGTTATCCGATCGGTTTTGAGCGTATGGTACGTGCAGCAGTAAAAAATCTTGAGAAGCTGAATCTGAAAGTGACGATGCGTGCATACTCTTCGGCAGCGAATAAACAGTATGATTACGATCATAAAGAGGATAAAGCATTATATTACGATAAAGCATATGTCGAAAGACGTCTCGAAGTAATGAAAACAACTTATGAAGAATTCAAAAAGATGGCAAATGGACAGGCAGGACCAGCTGTTATTGAAGTGTTCGGCGAGACACCATTTTCTCCTGAGACAAAAAAAGAAGTGCTGAAGCTGAATGAAAAACAGCAGCAGTTAAGCGTCTATGATATGAGCATGTCAGGACAGATCACCAATCAGTACATTATCGGCGAGGAGAGAAGCTTTACGATCATTGCATATCCGGTACCGCAGATCGGAGAGAAATTTAAAGAGATCTTTGCAAAGACAGTGGAGATCAATACATTAGATTATACACTTTACCAGAACATGCAGCAGAAGATCATTGATGTGTTGGATCAGGCAGAAAAGGTACACATTACCGGAAAGAATGGAAACAAGACAGATCTTTATGTTTCTATCTGGCCATTAAAGGATGCAGCAAAAGAAACAGCATTTGAAAACTGTGTGGCAGATGTCAATATCCCGGTAGGCGAGGTGTTTACATCGCCGGTATTAAAAGGAACGACCGGAAAATTATTTGTCAGCCAGGTTTACTTAAATGAACTGAAATATCTGAATCTTGAGATCGATTTTGAAGACGGTATCATCAAAGATTATACCTGCACCAACTTTGATCAGGAGGAAGAGTGCAGAAAATATATCAAAGAAAACGTATTAATGAATCATGAGACACTGCCAATGGGTGAGTTTGCGATCGGAACGAATACAACCGCTTACCGGATGGCAAGAGATTTTGATATTGCGGATAAGCTTCCAATCTTAATCGCAGAGAAGACCGGACCTCATTTTGCAGTGGGAGATACCTGCTATTCCCATGAAGAAGATATGGCAACTTATAATCCGGACGGAAAGCAGATTGTTGCAAGGGAGAATGATTACTCAAGACTCCGCAGTGAAGATATGGGCAAAGCATATTTTAACTGTCATACAGATATCACAATTCCTTATGATGAGCTTGATAAGATCACAGTCATCCGCAAAGACGGAACAACAGAGGATATCATTTCTGATGGACGTTTTGTACTTGCAGGAATCGAAGAACTGAATAAACCACTGGATTGTTAAATGATATATAAACAGATTTAATAAAACACTTAATAATTATTAATTAGACTTCTTAATCAAAACATATTATAATCATTGCGAAGATAGATTGTGAAAACAAAGAAAAGGAGACGAATATCATGGCAAAAGTTGGTATTGTAATGGGTAGTGACTCAGATATGCCGGTAATGGCAAAAGCAGCTGATATATTAGAAAAATTAGGAATCGATTATGAGATGACGATCATCTCAGCACATCGTGAGCCGGATGTTTTCTTCGAATATGCAAAAACAGCTGAAAGCAAAGGTTTCAAAGTCATTATTGCCGGTGCCGGAATGGCAGCACATCTGCCGGGCATGTGTGCAGCAATTTTCCCAATGCCGGTCATTGGTATTCCTATGCATACAACTTCCCTGGGTGGAAGAGATTCTTTATACTCCATCGTACAGATGCCTTCCGGCATTCCGGTTGCAACTGTAGCGATCAATGGTGGAGCAAATGCAGGACTTCTCGCTGCGAAGATCCTTGCTACATCGGATGAAGCTTTATTAGAACGCTTAAAGGCTTATTCCAAAGATTTAAAAGAGCAGGTTCAGGCAAAAGATGCAAGACTGCAGGAAGTTGGATATAAAAACTATTAAAATATGATTTTGCTTCGCAAAAACAAGGAGGCGAAATCCTCTCCTCACCAGAGGGTTCGGATTTTTGCTTCGCAAAAACAAGGAGGATATTATGGATTATAAGAATGCAGGTGTAGATATTGAAGCTGGATATGAATCAGTGGAATTAATGAAGAAATATGTAAAAGGAACAATGCGTCCGGAAGTATTGGGCGGACTCGGCGGATTCTCAGGAGCATTCTCTTTAAGTGCGATCAAAGGAATGGAAGAGCCGGTTCTTTTATCAGGAACAGATGGATGCGGAACAAAAGTAAAACTTGCGTTCCTTTTGGATAAGCATGATACGATTGGTATCGACTGTGTTGCAATGTGCGTGAATGATGTTGCATGTGCCGGTGGAGAACCATTATTCTTCCTGGATTACATTGCATGTGGAAAAAATTATCCGGAGAAGATCGCAACGATCGTAAGTGGTGTGGCAGAAGGATGCAAGCAGTCAGGATGTGCCTTGATCGGTGGCGAGACAGCAGAACATCCGGGACTTATGCCGGAAGACGAATATGATCTTGCAGGATTTACGGTAGGTGTTGCAGATAAAAAAGACATCATCACAGGCGAAGATGTAAAGGCCGGCGATGTACTGATCGGTATGGCATCTACAGGTGTTCATTCCAATGGATTTTCTCTTGTAAGAAAAATCTTTAAAATGGATAAAGAAACATTAAATACATATCATGAAGAACTTGGAAAAACATTAGGAGAAGCATTGCTTGCTCCGACAAGAATTTATGTAAAAGCACTGAAGAATGTAAAAGAAGCAGGTGTGCGCGTGAAAGCATGCAGTCATATCACAGGTGGCGGATTCTATGAAAATGTTCCAAGAATGCTGCCGGAAGGCAAACATGCTGTGATCAGAAAAGACAGCTACGAAGTTCCGGCCATTTTCAAAATGATGGCAAGAGAAGGACAGGTTGAAGAGCAGATGATGTACAATACTTATAACATGGGTATTGGTATGATCGTTGCAGTTGATCCTGCTGATGTTGAGAAAACAATGGAAGCAATGAAAGCAGCCGGAGATACACCATATGTGATCGGTGAGATCAAAGACGGTGAAAAAGGAGTAACTTTATGCTAAAAGTCGCAGTTCTGGTATCCGGTGGTGGAACCAATCTCCAGGCAATCTTAGATGCGGTTGACAGCGGAGCGATTACCAATGCAAAAGTAGAAGTTGTTATCAGTAATAATAAAAATGCATATGCCTTAGAGCGTGCCAGAAATCATGGCATCGAGGCATTGTGTATTTCACCGAAAGATTATGAGACAAGGGATGCTTTTAACGAAGCATTCCTTGAAAAGTTAGATTCCTGCCAGCCGGATCTGATCGTTCTTGCCGGATTCCTGGTTGTGATCCCGGAGAAGATGATCGAAAAATACAGAAATCGCATCATCAACATTCATCCATCACTGATTCCTTCTTTCTGTGGAACCGGCTACTATGGATTAAAGGTACACGAAGGAGTACTTGGACGGGGAGTGAAAGTGACCGGGGCAACTGTTCATTTTGTGGATGAAGGAACAGATACAGGACCTATCATTTTACAGAAAGCAGTAGAAGTGCACCAGGATGATACACCAGAGATCCTGCAGCGTCGTGTCATGGAACAGGCAGAATGGATCATTATGCCGAAGGCAATCGACCTGATTGCCAACGGAAAAGTTTCTGTCGTGGACGGAAAAGTGAGAATTGCTGAGGATAAGTAATAGCGAAACTCTTCTATAAAGTAGAGACGATTATGAAAGATTAACAAAATCAAAAGAAGACATTGAGGAGCCGCCGGTCCTTAGCGACCGTATTTTGGTCGCTTAGTACCGTTGCGAGCGACGCATAGCGAGAGCGTGTCTTCGTTGAGTTTGTTAATCTTTCATAATCGGGCACAAACGAACAAAGAGTTTCGCCAATATTTAATTGAGAAAAGGAGATCGCTCATGAAAGTTTTAGTAGTTGGAAGCGGCGGACGCGAGCATGCGATCTGCACAAGTGTTGCAAAAAGCCCACGTGTAGAGAAAATCTACTGTGCACCTGGAAATGCAGGGATTGCTGCACTTGCAGAGTGCGTACCGATCGGTGCTATGGAATTTGATAAATTAGTTGCATTTGCAAAAGAAAAAGAAATTGATTTTACAATAGTTGGAATGGATGATCCTCTTGTTGGTGGAATCGTAGATGTTTTTGAGGCAGAGGGCTTAAAAGTATTCGGACCAAGAAAAAATGCAGCGATCCTGGAAGGATCCAAGGCATTTTCCAAAGATCTTATGAAAAAATACAATATCCCGACAGCAGCGTACGAGAATTTTACAGATCCTGAGGCTGCACTTGCGTATCTTGAGACAGCAAAGCTCCCAATCGTATTAAAAGCAGACGGACTGGCACTTGGAAAAGGTGTACTGATCTGCAATACATTGGAAGAGGCAAAGGCCGGAGTCAAAGAGATCATGGAAGATAAGAAATTCGGAACAGCCGGAAATACCATGGTCGTTGAAGAGTTTATGACAGGCCGCGAGGTGTCTGTATTATCTTATGTAGATGGAAAGACGATCAAGATCATGTCTTCTGCACAGGATCATAAGCGTGCAAAAGACGGAGATCAGGGATTAAATACCGGAGGAATGGGAAACTTTTCTCCAAGTCCATTTTACACAGATGAAGTAGATGAATTCTGCAAAAAGTATATTTATCAGGCAACCGTGGATGCTATGGCAGCAGAAGGAAGACCATTTACAGGAGTGATCTTCTTTGGACTGATGCTGACTGCAGACGGACCAAGGGTATTAGAGTATAATGCAAGATTCGGTGATCCGGAAGCACAGGTTGTTCTTCCAAGAATGAAAAATGACATCATTGATGTGATGGAAGCCTGCGTGGATGGAAAATTAGATACGATCGATCTTCAGTTTGAAGATAACGCAGCAGTCTGCGTTGTTCTTGCATCAGATGGATATCCGGTTTCCTATGAAAAAGGATTTGAGATCACAGGTCTTGAAAACTTTGAGGGAAAAGACGACTATTTCTGCTTCCATGCCGGAACCAAATTTGATGAAAACGGAAAGATCGTGACCAATGGCGGACGTGTTCTTGGAATCACAGCTACAGGTAAAGATTTAAAAGAAGCAAGAAAGAAAGCATATGAAGCAACCGAATGGGTAGACTTCGCAAATAAATATATGCGTCATGACATCGGAAAAGCAATTGACGAAGCATAAAATAAAAAGTGGATGCGGCCTTTTGGTCACATCCACTTTTTGAAATAAGACTTAAGCGTTCTGCATTTCTTTTTCGTAAGCTTCCACACAGGCTTTTGCAAGCTGGTCACCACAGGAAGTTCCGCGTCCGTTGCAGGAGATACCGGCGATCTTCTCTACAACCTGGTCTACGGTAAGACCTTCTACCAGTTTCGGGATAGCCTGGAGATTTCCGTTACATCCACCGGTAAACTTTACATTGTGGACAACATTGCCCTCTAATTCGAGCTCGATAAGCTGGGAACAGGTTCCCTTTGTTTTGTATACATATTTCATATTATGTAAACCTCCTTCACATCGATCATCCATAAGGATCTCTTATAATTTATCCAATTCGTATCGCACTTATAAAATGTGTGTTTACAGATTATAGTTATGAATACGATTCTCCTATTATATCCCATGAAAGGACATTTATACAAGAGCTTTTTTGAGATCACTTTTTATGACTTTTATGTGACAGAAAACATATGTCATGGAAAGAAGTGCAGACAGTCATGAATTGTGGAGACAAAAAAGCAGCAGTTAATAAAAAGTTTACAAAACGTTACGCCTATTTTTGTTGTGATAAAAAGAAAAAAGTGTTACAATAGCGATACCGTGCAGGTTCCTGTGTAATAGCAGGAACAGATCAAATAACTGGGCCGGGACAGGAATAGGAGTTTTTATGAGTGCATTTACAAAGATCTTCGGAACACACAGTGAGAGAGAATTGAAGAGAATCTATCCGCTTGTTGATAAAGTAGAATCTTACCGTGATTCTATGCAGAAGCTTTCCGATGAAGAATTAAGAAACAAGACAAAAGAATATAAAGAGCGTCTGGAGAAAGGTGAGACATTGGATGACCTTTTGCCGGAAGCATTTGCAACAGTCAGAGAAGCAGCCAGACGTGTGCTTGGAATGGAGCATTATCGTGTACAGATCATCGGTGGTGTGATCCTTCATCAGGGACGTATCGCTGAGATGAAGACAGGTGAAGGTAAGACACTCGTTTCTACATTACCGGCATATCTGAACGCTTTGGAAGGCAAGGGCGTATGCATTGTAACTGTCAATGATTACCTGGCAAAGCGTGACTCTGAGTGGATGGGACAGGTTCATGAGTTCCTTGGATTAAAAGTAGGTGTTGTACTTAACTCCATGAACAACGATGAACGTCGTGAAGCTTATAACTGTGATATTACTTACGTTACCAATAATGAACTCGGATTTGATTATCTGAGAGATAATATGGTTATTTATAAGGAACAGCTTGTTCAGCGGGGACTGCATTATGCGATCATCGATGAGGTCGACTCTGTATTGATCGATGAAGCGAGAACACCGCTTATCATTTCCGGACAGAGTGGCAAGTCTACCAAGCTGTATGAAGCTTGTGATATTCTGGCAACACAGATGAAACGTGGCGAGGATGTTCCGGAATATTCCAAGATGGATGCCATCATGGGTATCGAACAGGAAGAGACCGGAGATTTTATTGTCAATGAGAAGGATAAGGTTGTAAACCTGACACAGGAAGGTGTAAAAAAAGTTGAGCAGTTCTTCAAGATCGCAAACCTTGCAGATGCTGAGAACCTTGAGATCCAGCACAACGTGATCCTTGCATTAAGGGCACACAATCTGATGTTCCGTGATCAGGATTATGTTGTAAAAGATGACCAGGTTATGATCGTTGATGAATTTACTGGACGTATCATGCCGGGACGTCGTTATTCAGACGGATTGCATCAGGCGATCGAAGCGAAGGAGCATGTAAAGGTAAAACGCGAGAGCAAGACACTTGCAACGATCACATTCCAGAACTTCTTTAATAAATTCGAGAAGAAAGCCGGTATGACAGGTACTGCCCTGACAGAAGAAAAAGAGTTCCGTGAAATCTATGGAATGGATGTTATTGAGATTCCTACAAACAAACCGGTACAGCGTGTGGATCATCATGATGCTGTTTATAAGACCAAGAAAGAAAAATACCGTGCCGTTGTGGAAGAAGTAAAGAAATCCCACGAAAAAGGACAGCCGGTACTCGTTGGTACCATCAACATTGACACATCCGAACTGATCAGTGCAATGTTAAAGAGAGAAGGAATCCAGCACAGCGTACTGAATGCAAAGTTCCATGAATTAGAGGCTGAGATCGTAGCAGCAGCAGGTCAGCATGGAGCAGTTACGATCGCTACCAATATGGCAGGACGTGGTACCGATATCAAGCTTGATGATGATGCAAGAGCAGCAGGTGGTCTTAAGATCATCGGTACAGAGCGTCATGAGTCAAGACGAATCGATAACCAGCTGCGTGGACGTTCCGGACGTCAGGGTGATGTCGGAGAGTCCCAGTTCTTCCTTTCACTGGAAGATGATCTGTTAAGACTGTTTGGTTCCGAGAAGCTGATGGACGTCTTCAATGCATTGGGTGTTCCTGAGAATGAGCAGATCCAGCACAAGATGCTTACCTCTGCAATTGAGAAAGCACAGCAGAAGATCGAGGCAAACAACTACGGTATTCGTAAGAACCTGTTAGAATATGATCAGGTTATGAACGATCAGAGAGAGATCATTTACAAGGAGCGTTTGCGTGTACTCAATGGTGAGAGCATGAGAGATGCGATCTTTAAGATGATCACAGACCGTGTGGAGAGCTGCGTGGATACCTGTATTTCTTCTGATATTCCAAAGGAAGAATGGGATCTGAATGAACTGAATCAGTTACTTATCCCGATCATTCCGTTAGAACCGGTAACATCAGAGATGATCGCAGATGTCAAGAATAATAAAGAATTAAAACACCTTCTGAAAGAGAAGGCTGTGAAGTTATACGAGGCGAAAGAGACAGAGTTCCCTGAACCGGAACAGTTCCGTGAACTGGAGCGTGTTGTATTACTGAAAGTGATCGATCGCAAATGGATGGATCATATTGACGATATGGAACAGCTTCGTCAGGGTATCGGACTTCAGGCATATGGACAGAGAGATCCGCTTGTTGAGTACAAGATGGCAGGATTTGATATGTTTGACGAGATGACAGCCAACATCCAGGAAGACACGATCCGTCTGTTATATCATGTGAAGATCGAACAGAAGGTAGAACGTGAACAGGTTGCAAAAGTAACCGGAACGAATAAGGACGACTCTGCACCGGCAGCACCGAAGAAGCGTGCAGCAGCTAAAGTATATCCAAATGATCCATGCCCATGTGGTTCCGGTAAGAAGTACAAACAGTGCTGTGGAAAATTTGCAGAATAGAACTTTATGTAAACCTTTATAAAAGAAAGTATTGAGCTACAGAACGAATATAGAAACAGAATAATCATATTTTAAGAAGACACCCGGATCCTGGGATTACGAAAACAGGATTCGGGTGTTTTGACAAATAAGAAGTGACAAATATTAACAAATTCTTATTTTTCCATAAAAAAAGTGGTTTTTCAAAAAAAAACTTTGAAAAACTTAAGTTTTTGTATATAATAAGGCTGTATATGTAAAAATAGGTGTAGCTGTTTTCATTTTTTTATGAACAGAAATTAATTTAACATATAGAACAGATTTGTTTCATAACAGATTTTAAATGAATAGATGCAGAGAGTTGGATATTCAGAAAGGGGAATTATCATAATATGATGAGCACAGATATTGGTATCGATCTTGGTACCGCCAGCATATTAGTTTATATTAAAGGAAAAGGCGTAGTTTTAAAAGAGCCTTCTGTAGTTGCGTTTGATCGTGACACGAATAAGATCAAGGCGATCGGTGAGGAAGCAAGACTGATGCTTGGTAGAACACCGGGCAATATTGTTGCTGTAAGACCACTTCGTCAGGGTGTTATTTCAGATTATACAGTTACAGAGAAGATGATCAAGTATTTTATCCAGAAAGCACTTGGAAAGAGAACTTTCCGCAAACCAAGAATCAGTGTTTGTGTACCAAGTGGTGTTACTGAGGTAGAGAAGAAGGCAGTTGAGGATGCAACTTATCAGGCAGGAGCCAGAGAAGTTTCCATTATTGAGGAGCCGATCGCAGCTGCAATCGGTGCAGGTATTGATATTGCAAGACCATGCGGTAATATGATCGTTGATATCGGTGGTGGTACAGCAGATATCGCAGTGATCTCTCTTGGCGGATCCGTAGTAAGTACTTCTGTTAAAATTGCAGGTGATGATTTTGATGAGGCGATCGTCCGCTATATGAGAAAGAAACACAATCTTCTGATCGGTGAGAGAACAGCTGAGGATATTAAGATCAAGATCGGAACATGTTTCCCATTACCGGAACCGGAAACTATGGATGTACGTGGACGTAACCTTGTAACAGGACTTCCTAAGACGGTTACAGTATCTTCCGAAGAGACAGAAGAAGCACTTCGTGAACCAACTTTGCAGATTGTCGAAGCAGTGCATTCTGTACTTGAGAAGACTCCACCGGAGCTTGCAGCGGATGTTGCTGACAGAGGAATCGTACTGACCGGTGGTGGTGCATTATTACGCGGTCTGGAAGAACTGATCGAAGACAGAACCGGTATTAATACAATGACAGCAGATGATCCAATGACGTGCGTAGCGATCGGAACAGGAAAGTACGTTGAATTTTTATCCGGAAAACGTGACGAAGAATAAGATTGGTTTGCTACGGTAAGCATTTTTGACAAAAACCGGATATTTGCCGAATTTAAATAAAGCAATGAATAATGATAAGCGATTTAAGAGAAAGCAGGGCTGTCACAGATGTGGCAGCCAGTTTTTTTCATGTAATAGGAAAATGAAAGCAGAATCAAAGGAAACGTAACAGAACCGGAGAAGACAGCGGTTTATCCGGGGCGGCAGGGAGAGCAGAATGGAAAAACTGGCAGGATATGTGGAACATATTATTTACCGGAATACAGAAAATGGCTATACGGTATTAAATCTGGTGAGCAAAGAGGAAGAGATTACCTGCGTCGGTATTTTTTCTGCAATTGCAGAGGGGGAGAATATCGAGGCGGTTGGCGATTATACAGATCATCCGACTTATGGTACGCAGTTTAAGGTGACAAGCTTTGAAGAAAAAGCACCGGAGGATGAGGAAGCGATCGAGCGGTATCTTGGTTCCGGTGCCATCAAAGGGATCGGACTTGCAATGGCAGCACGTATTGTCAGAAGATTTAAAGAAGATACATTCCGTATCATTGAGGAAGAACCGGAGCGGCTGGCGGAGGTCAAGGGCATCAGTGAACGAAAAGCAATGGAGATCGCCAATCAGGTGAATGAAAAGCGTGATTTGAGACAGGCAATGATCTTCTTACAGCAATATGGGATTACAATGAATCTTGCTGTAAAAATTTATAATAAATACGGACAGGGCGTTTATGGGATCCTGAAGGAAAACCCATATCAGCTCGCAGATGATATAGAAGGTGTAGGATTTAAAACAGCAGATGATATAGCAGCCAGGGCGGGAATCCGCATGGATTCGGATTTTCGTGTGAGAAGCGGTATTCTGTATACACTTTTACAGGCATCAGGAGAAGGACATACTTATCTTCCAAAAGAGGAACTGACAGATAAGACAGCAGAGCTGTTAGGAGTAGATCCACAGATCATTGAGAAAAACTATATGGATCTTACAATTGACCGCAAGATTATCCAGAAGCAATCCGGTGAACAGATCCATATCTATGCGTCTGCTTTTTACTATATGGAAGCCAATACGGCAGCAATGCTGCATGGATTAAATATTGCATATGATGTGGCAGATGCAGAGATTGAACAGAGAATACATAAAATTGAAAAACAGACCGGGATGCAGTTGGATGAACACCAGGTTCAGGCAGTGAAAGAGGCAGTCAGAAATGGACTGCTTGTGATCACCGGAGGACCTGGAACCGGAAAAACAACTACGATCAATACGATCATCCGCTATTTTGAAATGGAAGGGCTGGATATTTTTCTTGCAGCACCGACAGGAAGAGCTGCAAAAAGGATGAGTGAGACAACAGGATTTGAAGCGAGAACCATTCACCGTATGTTGGAGTTAAACGGTGGCATGGAAGGAAGTGCCGGATTCGAAAGAAATGAAACAAACCCGCTTGAAACGGATGTTGTGATCATAGACGAGATGTCGATGGTAGATATCTCACTTATGAATTCCCTTTTGAAAGCAGTGGCACCTGGAACAAGACTGATCTTAGTAGGTGATATTAACCAGCTGCCAAGTGTCGGACCGGGATGTGTGCTAAGAGACATTATCCAGTCAGAAACATGCAATGTGGTTATGCTGACGAAAATTTTCCGACAGGCATCTACAAGTGATATTATTGTGAATGCACATAAAATCAATCGTGGAGAACAGGTTTCTTTAGATAATAAGAGCATGGATTTCTTTTTCTTAAAGCGATACGATGCGGACGTGATCATCAACGTTGTGTTACAGCTTGTAAAGCAGAAGCTGCCAAAATTTGTAGATGCGACTCCGTATGATATCCAGGTCCTGACACCTATGAGAAAAGGACTTCTTGGGGTAGAGCGCCTGAATGGTATTTTACAGCGTTATCTGAATCCACCGGAGCCTTCCAAGCGTGAAAAGGAGCATGGGGATATGATTTTCCGGGAGGGCGATAAAGTGATGCAGACAAAGAACAATTATCAGCTCGAGTGGGAAATTTCCACGAAATTCGGGCTTACTGTGGATAAAGGCATGGGAATCTTCAATGGTGATATGGGAATCATTACAGAGATCAATGATTTTGCAGAGACAATGACGGTAGAGTTTGATGAGGGAAGAAAAGTAGAGTATTCATTTAAACTTCTGGACGAACTGGAACTGGCTTATGCGATCACAATCCACAAATCGCAGGGAAGTGAGTATCCGGCAGTTGTGATCCCGCTTTTAAACGGACCTGCCATGCTTATGAACCGGAATCTTTTATATACCGCAGTAACAAGAGCAAGGAAATGCGTGACGCTTGTCGGCAATGAAGGAACATTTACCCAGATGATCCAGAATACGTCACAGCAGAAGCGTTACAGCGGACTTTGTGACCGCCTGAAGGAGAGTGTGATATAGGAAAAAACACCTGTTTTGCAAACAGGAGGAAAGTTGAAAACAAAACTTTCTTTCTATGCGGGAAAATGTTATATTAAATATAAGAATGCTTCCGGAAAAACAGAACATAATAGAATCGAAGGAGAAATTTTATGGAGCGTTATGATATTGCGATCATCGGTACCGGTCCGGCTGGTCTGGAAGCTGCAATTACAGCGAAGGTCCGCAATAAGAAAATTCTTTTGTTCGGAAAAAAAGACCTGAGTTTAAAAGTAGAAAAAGCACATGCGATACAGAATTATCTGGGATTGCCGAATATCAGCGGAGAGGCGTTAAAAGAAGCTTATCAGGAACATTTAAAGGCGATGGAGATAGAGATCACAGAGGATAAGATCAATGCAGTCTATGCAATGGGAAAATATTTTGCACTTCAGGGAAATGGAACGAATTATGAAGCAGAAGCAGTGATCCTTGCAACCGGAGTGAGTACAGCAAAGCCATATCCTGGGGAAGAAGAGTTTTTGGGAAGAGGCGTGAGTTATTGTGCTACCTGTGACGCACCTTTATATAAGGGTAAGACAGCTGCAATCATCGGATTTTCCAAAAAGGAAGAACCGGAAGCAGATTTTATGGCAGAGATGGCAGACAAAGTTTACTATATACCAATGTATGAGGATGAGGTAAATGTAGCAGATGGTGTGGAGATACTTCACGAGAAGCCGGTATCTGTAGAGGGAACATTCCGTGTACAGGAACTGGTCACAGACAGCGGAAGACATGAAGTTGATGGTGTGTTTTTTCTGCGTGACAGTGTTTCACCTGCACAGCTTGTACCGGGACTTAAGATCGAGGAAAACCATATTGCAGTGGACAGACAGATGAGGACAAATCTGTCAGGATGCTTTGCCTGCGGAGACGTGACAGGAACACCGTATCAGTATATAAAGTCCGCCGGAGAGGGAAATGTAGCAGCATTATCAGCGGTTGCATATCTGGCAGAGAAGAAGCGGGCTTTGAAATAAGTCAAAAAAGATCATAGGGCAATAAAAATAATAATAGATTGCCTGATAATAAAGGAGAGAAAGATTATGGTAAAAAAGATTTCACAGAACGAATTTCATGAAGCAGAAGCATGTGATGTAGCTATTATTGATTTTTCAGCAACATGGTGCGGACCTTGCAAAATGCTTGCACCTGTTTTGGAGGAGGTATCAGAACAATATGCGGGAAAAGTAGATTTCTTCAATATCGACGTAGATGAAAACTCAGATATTGCAATGAAGTACCGCATCGCAAGTATACCGGCACTTGTTGTATTGAAAAAGGGTGTAAAAGTAGACATGCAGGTAGGGTTTGTCCCGAAGGAAGAACTGGAATATTTTATTGAAAGACATTTATAAAAGCCAGACAGACAATCTGCAAATAGCAACATGAAATAAAAAGGAGAATGACTTACTTATGGAACAGCATGTATTTGGAATTACAAAAAAAGGAGAGCAGGCATCTTTATATACACTGAAAAACAGTAACCATGTGACAATAAAAGTGACAGATTATGGTGCTACTTTGGTATCTCTTCTTGTTCCTTCCAAAGACGGACAGTTGAAAGATGTTGTATTAGGCTATGATAATGTGACCGGTTATGAGGAACACACATGCTATTTTGGTGCAACGATCGGACGTAATGGCAACCGTATCAAAGACAGCAGATTTACGATAGACGGCAAAGAATATAAAATAGACGAGAATGAGAATCACAACAATCTTCACAGCGGGAAAAATGGCTTCAACAGTGTGATCTGGGAAGTGAGAGAACATACGGACAATAGTATTACTTTTTACCATTACAGCACGGAAGAAGAACAGAAATTCCCGGGAAATATGCAGATAACAGTTACGTATACATTGGCAGAGGATAATACACTGCATATTGTATACAATGGAAAAGCTGATGCGGATACAATCATGAATTGTACCAACCATTCTTATTTTAATCTGAATGGTCATGAAAGCGGAAGCGTTGAGGGACAGATTTTACAGATTCTGGCAGATGCTTATACACCGGTAGCTGATTCTGCTTCAATCCCGACTGGTGAAATTGCACCGGTTGAAGGAACTCCGATGGACTTTAGAACAGAGAAGACGATCGGTCAGGACATAAATGCAGATTTTGAACAGCTTCATTTTACAGGCGGTTACGATCATAATTACGTTCTTGGCAGACCGGGAGAGAAAAAAGTCATGGCCAATGCCTACAGCAGGGAAAGTGGCATTGCGATGGAAGCAGCAACGGACTGTTGTGGTGTTCAGTTTTATGCGGGAAACTTTATCGGTGAGCAGGCAGGAAAAGATGAGGCAGCATATCATGACCGCAGCGGATTCTGTCTGGAATCACAGTTTTACCCAAATGCAGTGAACGAACCTGATTTCCCATCTCCGGTAGTGAAAGCGGGAGATACATACCATACGGAGACAACATACAGATTTTATCTGAAATAAAGTTGATTTTTGGGGAGTGGGTAATGCAAAAAGAGAAATACACAGATTATATCAGAATACTGAAAGAAGAATTGATTCCGGCAATGGGATGTACGGAACCGATCGCATTAGCATATGCATCATCACTTTGCAGGAGAACTCTTGGTGAGCTGCCGCAAAAGTGCAGTGTTAAAGTAAGTGGTAATCTGATAAAAAATGTAAAGAGTGTGATCGTGCCAAATACCGGCGGATTAAAAGGGATCGAAGCAGCAATTGCAGCAGGGATCATTGCAGATGATCCTGGAGCAAGACTTGAAGTGTTAAGCAGCATCCGGGAAGAACAGTATCAGGAGATCACAGATTATCTGGGGCAGCATGAGATCAAAGTCGATGTTGCGGGTACAGATGAAACCTTTTATATCGATCTGGAGATGACAGGACAAAATCACTGTGCAAGAGTTGTTATGGCAGCGTACCACACGAATGTGGTCCTTCTGGAAAAAGACGGAGTTGTTCAGAAAATTCAAGGCTGCAGCGAAGTTGCAACGGAAGAAATGACAGACAGAAGCTGTCTGGATATACAAAGTATCATTGAGTTTGCAAGAACAGTGGAGCTGTCAGAAGTCCGGGAGAGCCTGGAAAGACAGATTGCATACAACATGGCGATCGCAGAGGAAGGAATCCATGGAAAGTGGGGTGCACAGGTCGGAAGAACCTATCTGGAGGCCTATGACAGTGAGAATATCCTGATAAAAGCAAAAGCGTATGCAGCAGCAGGAAGTGATGCGAGAATGGCAGGATGTGGTCTTCCCGTTGTCATTGTTTCAGGAAGCGGCAATCAGGGAATGACAGCATCTGTTCCGGTGATCGTTTTCGCGAGAGAAGAAAAAAGGAGTGAAGAGGATCTGTTAAGAGCACTCATTGTTTCTAATCTTGTGACGATCCATCAGAAAACAAGTATCGGAAGACTTTCTGCTTTTTGCGGTGCGGTCAGTGCCGGTGTCGGAGCGGCAGCAGGAATTTCTTTTTTACATAACGGAGGTTATGAAGAGATTTCACATACGATCGTGAATGCACTTGCAATCTTATCCGGAATGACCTGCGATGGAGCCAAGGCATCCTGTGCAGCCAAGATCGCTGCAGCGATTGATGCGGGATATTTTGGATATCAGTTATACTTAAAGGGCAATCAGTTCTATGCCGGTGATGGCATTATAACAAAAGGTGTGGAACATACGATCCAAAATGTCGGTAGGCTTGCCAGAGAAGGTATGAAAGAGACGGATAAAGAGATTTTAAGTATTATGGTTGGAAAATAATTGCAAAGCTGTTGACTTCGACGTGAAAAAGTGCTATTCTCCAACATAGTACGAAAAGATAATGTCAGCTGCATCGTGGCTGGTCATTATGATAAAGCGATGATAAGAGTTAGTACGTTTTTTATGATGTGCAGAGAGAAGGCGGCAGGTGTAAGCCTTTCATGATAAAAACGGAACCTGTCTTTGAGTGTGAAGTGAACATGAGGTTACAATCCCTTCATTGTGAAGGGGCGGTATTCATTATTAAGCTTCATCGGGAGCTCCCGTTACAGAGCTGGCATATCGGATTTCCTGTATGCGTGAGAGCGGTTTTACCGAAGTTAGGTGGTACCACGGACAGATTGTTCGCCCTAAGCTGATAGTTTTTATTGGCTTGGGGCTTTTTTATTGCTTCGCAAAACAAGGAGGCCAAATCCTCTCCTCGCCAGAGGGCTCGGATTTTGCTTCGCAAAACAAGGAGGACTTATGAAATTAGAAAAATTAGTAGGTGACAGATTTAAAGAAAGACCGGCAGACTGCCAGGTAGACAGCCATGCACTTATGATCCGTGGCGGTTACATGAAGAATGTGGCAAATGGAATTTATTCTTCCTATATGCCACTTAAGAGAATTACAAGAAAGATAGAGCAGATCATCCGAGAAGAGATGGATGCCATTGACGGACAGGAAGTACAGTTCCCTGTTGTTATGCCGGCAGGTCTGTGGCAGGAATCCGGAAGATATGACAGTATCGGAAAAGAGCTGCTTCGTTTTACAGACAGAAACGGTGCTCCGATGGTACTTGGTATGACACATGAGGAAGCAGCCGTCCAGCTGGTAAGAGAATATGGACAGAGCTACGCAAAATATCCATTCATGATCTACCAGATCCAGACAAAATTCCGTGATGAGGCACGTCCAAGAGCAGGACTGATCCGTGTGCGCGAATTTACAATGAAAGATGCTTATTCTTTCCACACAAGTCAGGAAGACTTAGAGCAGTACTACGATAAATGCCACAAAGCATATGAGAGAATCTATGCAAGAGCCGGCATTCCGGAAGTTGTTTCCGTAAAATCAGATTCCGGTATGATGGGTGGAAGTATTTCTCATGAATTTATGCTTCTTACACCAATCGGAGAAGATTCTATCGTAATCTGTAACGATTGTGATTACCGTGCCAATATGGAAGCTGCTGAGAATATTGTAGAGAACGAAACAGAGGCTATGCAGGAGCTGACAAAGGTTCATACACCTCAGATGCATACGATCGAACAGGTTTGTGACTTTTTACATGTGGATGCAAAGAAATCCATGAAAGCAGTTGTTTACCAGAGAAATTCTGATGACAAATATATCCTTATTTTTGTCCGCGGTGATCTTGAAGTAAATGAGACAAAATTGACAAACTTCCTCGGATATGACGTTCATCCGGCAGTGATCACAGAAGAAAGCGGCATTGTAGCCGGATTTATCGGACCAGTGAACCAGAATGCAGATTGTATCGTATTATTTGACCGTTCTTTACAGGGAACAAACAATCTTGTATGCGGTGCAAATGAAACAGATTATCATTATACAGGCCTGAATATGGAGCGTGAGTTCCCGGATGCAGAATACGCTGATCTGACCAAGGTGGTAGAAGGTGGTATCTGCCCATGCTGTGGCAAAAAATCTTTAACCATTTCCCGCGGTATCGAGGTTGGTAATATCTTCCAGCTTGGAACAAAATATACAAAGACTATGAATATGACTTATGTAGATAAAGATGGTTCTATCAAGAATCCGATCATGGGCTGCTATGGTATCGGTGTCGGAAGAATGGCTGCTTCTATCTGTGAGGCACATCATGATGATTACGGCCCAATCTGGCCAATGAGCATTGCTCCATGGCAGGTACACATCTGCGCAATGAACCTTGATAAAGAAGGTGTCAGAGAAGTGGCAGATTCCTTATATGAGAATTTACAGAATGCCGGTGTGGAAGTGATCTATGATGACCGTTCCGTAAGTGCCGGAAATAAATTCTCCGATGCAGACCTTTTAGGGGTTCCGGTTCGTGTTGTTGTGAGCCCACGTAA
>CAKQXQ010000021.1 GCA_934292805.1 uncultured Roseburia sp.
CCATATCCACGTACCCAGGAGACAAAGATGACAAAGGAATTCATGGAACTTAAAAATGAAATCTGGAGTCAGGTATATCAGGAATATCTGGAAGTAAGAAAATAATAAAAAGGTTGTAACCGGGAAACCGGATTATAATGATAACTAAGGGAATTGGGGGAAATTCCAAATATCCACTTTTAAGGAGGAAAAACAACATGAAAAAAAGAGTATTGAGCTTATTAATGGTAGGTGCTATGACAGCAGGAATGCTTGCAGGATGCGGAAACAAGGCAGAGACACCTTCTGACAACACAGCAAAAGAAGAGACACCGGCTACAGAAGAAGCAAAAGAGGAGACACCGGCTACAGAGGAGAAGGAAGCTGTAGAGCCAGTTACATTAAATGTAGCTTACATGCCGAACTATGGAAGCTTATGGTCAGTTGAGAATGCAATCGCTCAGGGTTACTTAGAAGAAGAAGGAATCACAGTAAATCTTGTAGAGTTCCAGGATGGCCCGACAATCATTTCAGCTATGGAGTCAGGAAGTATTGATGTCGGATATATCGGACAGGGTGCTCATAAGCTTTGTATCAACGGACAGGCAACAATCTTTGCATTATCCCATATCTCCAATGGTGATGCATTGATCGGTGGTGAAGGTATTACATCTATCGAAGACTTAAAAGGAAAACAGGTTGCTTATTCTTCAGGAACATCCAGTGAAGATATTCTTGTAAACTCACTTACAAGTGTTGGAATGACAATGGATGATATCAAAGCAGTTGATATGGATGCATCCGGAATCGTATCCGCTATGTTATCCGGTAAAGTTGATGCAGCTGCAACATGGTCACCAAACAGCTTAAAGATCTTAGAAGAAGATGCAAATGCTACAAAATTAGCAGACAACATGACATTCTCTGACAAAACTGTTTCTCTTGCAAGCTGGATCTGCATGCCAAAATACGCAGAAGAGAACAGAGATGTCTTAGTACGTTTCACAAGAGCATTATTCAAAGCTATGGATTATGCAGCAGCAGATCATCAGGAAGATACAGCTGCTTTAATCGCAAAACAGATTGCAGGCGATCAGGATACAGTATATGATCAGCGTGGTGATGCAGAATGGTTAACAGGTAAACAGGTATCTGAAGGTGCAGCAGATGGTACAGTAGAAGGATACTATGAGTTACAGAAGAAGAACTTCATCGACGCAGGTGCAGTTGAAGTTGACCCACCAGTATCTGATTATGTATTATTAGATGTAATGAAAGAAGCTGGAGAGTACTAAAAGAAAATGCGTATAGCATTTGAAAAGTAAATGAAATAACAAGGCTGTTACGCTAGACCAGAAGTTCTGGAATCGGTGTGGCAGCCTTATTGTAACGTTGATGTAGACAGGAAAGGTTGGAAGAGAAAATGAAACATGAATATTACTATTATAACAAAGAAGAACTGTTAAAAGCACCAAAAATTCCGTTGATTGTTATGGAAGATAATGCTGCTGTATTTAAATCAATGGCAGAGGAAATGGTAGAAGAAATCAAACGTAAAAATGCTCTTGGCGAGAATACTGTATTTATCTGCCCGGTAGGTCCTGTAGGACAGTATCCGTATTTTGTAGATATGGTAAATGAGCAGAATATCAGCCTGAAAAATGTATGGTTCATCAATATGGATGAATACCTGACAGATGACAAAGAGTGGATTGACAAAGCGGATAAATTAAGCTTCCGTGGATTCATGGACAGAACTGTCTACACGAAAATCAAACCGGAACTTGTAATGCCGGAAGAGCAGAGAGTTTTCCCGGATCCTAAGAACCTGACACATATTCAGGATACGATCGAAAAACTTGGTGGAGTAGATATTTGCTTCGGAGGAATCGGAATCAATGGTCATGTTGCATTCAATGAAGCTTCTGATACAATGACACCGGATGAATTCCTTGCTCAGCATACAAGAGTTCTTGAAATCTCAAAAGAAACAAGAGCTGTGAATTCAATTGGTGATTTAAATGGTGCATTAGATGATATGCCACATTACTGCATCACAATCGGTATTAATGAAATCGCTCATGCAAGAAAAATCAGATTAGGATGTTTCAGAGACTGGCACAGAAGTGTTGTAAGACACGCAGCTTATGGCGAAAAAACAGCACATTTCCCGGTAAGCTTATTACAGGATCATCCGGATATCAATATTAAATTTACAGAGTTTGTTGCAAATCTTCCGGAATAAAAAAGAATAAAAAGGCTGCCGCACATAATTTTGTGTGGCAGTTTATTGTATAAGAAGAGGAGAAAAATCATGAGCAGATATATCGTAGATGGAGAAGTTTATATTGAACATCGTTTTTTAAAGAAAACAATTAAAATCGAAGATGGAAAACTTACTATTTTACCACCGGATGCACCAATTGAAGCCGGGGCAGAAGTGTATAATGCAACAGGAAAGAAAGTAGTACCTGGATTTATTGATGTGCATACACACGGTGCAGTAGGTGTGGATGTGAATGCAGCAACAGCAGAAGATTATGAGAAAATCTGCCGTTTTGCAGCCGGAAATGGAACGACTTCATGGTTATGTTCTGTTTTGACGGATACAAAGGAACAGACAGAATGGTGTATTGATGAATATAAGAAACACCAGAAGATGGAGCACAAAGGAGCAAACTTACTTGGTATTCATCTGGAAGGACCATTTTTATCTTCAGAATACAAGGGGGCTATGCCGGAGCATCTTCTCCAGAAAGCCAACATGCCGCTTCTGAAAGAATATCAGGACAGAGCAGAAGGAAACATCCGTTATATTACGATTTCTCCGGAAGTAGAAGGACTTATTGATGATATTCCGGCAATGAAAGAGCTTGGTATTACGGTTGCAATCGGACATTCCGGAGCAGATTATGATACAAGCTGGAAGGCAATCAACAATGGAGCAGAATGCTGTACACATACATTTAACGCGATGAAGCTTTTACATCAGCATTTCCCTGCAATTATGGGAGCAGCGTTAGAATCTGATATTTACTGTGAGGCAATCTGTGATGGAAGACATCTTCATCCAGGCACAGTGCGTCTTCTCCTGAAAGTAAAAGGACTTGACAAAGTAGTTGCAATCACAGATTCAATTATGGCTGCAGGTCTTCCAGATGGAAGATATAAACTGGGAGTAAATGATGTAATTGTTGAAGATGGTGATGCAAAACTGGAAAACGGAGTAAGAGCCGGAAGTACCTTGACGCAGAATGTAGCATTGAAAAATCTCCTTGCATTTACAGGAAAACGTCTGGAAGAGATTTTACCGCTTCTTTCAGAGAATCCAGCCAGACTTATCAAAGTGTTTGATAAAAAAGGATCGATTGCAGATGGAAAAGACGCTGATATCGTTCTTTTAGATGCAGAGAATAACATCGCCGATGTATTTGTTGGAGGAAATCTCATAGAGAGGTAGAAGAAAACAAAAAATAGTGTTAAAATATAACTGAATATTTTTTTGTTAAAAGATTTAAGAAAACGGAAACAGGAGACAAAAACATGTTACTTATTTTGGCATTCAGCTTGGTTATTGCATCAGTATTCTTGATCATTTACAGAAAAAATAAAGATTCCATCTTATGGCTGGGACTTTGTACAAGTCTTATGTTGGAATTATGTGGTGTCATGCTTTTCATTGCGAAAAAGGGTGGTATTTCACAGGAAGTATTAACATTTCTGTATTTTTCAAGAAACATATATCGGAAGATGCAGTATTTCCTGATCACATTAGGTCAGCTGGGATATCTGATCGCCATAGGCAGGTCTCTGTTTCCGTTTTTTCTGTTAAGGATTGCAATGAATTATTCGATGATCCCGGGACTTAGAAAGCGAAAAACATGGGTTAAATTATCCAGGGTCATACCGATGATTTCACTGACTGTTTATTTTCCGCCAATCTATAGAATGATTGTCCATAACAGGGAAAGTATGCAGGAGATAATAGCAAAAGGAAATATGATCTGGATCAATCTATATCTGGCTGCGTCTGTGGTGATTTTATTAATTGAGTATTTTTCCGTTTCAATCCTGTTTTTAAAGAGGCAATTCCAACAGACAGTGGTCTTTCTGGTGTCGATTTCAGCAATTTACCTTATTTACTATCATCAGGATCCGGGACAGGTGTATCTCTTTTATGGATATTCGATTGCATGGAACAGGGGAATCGGATATCTTCAGATCAACCCGTCTCTGACAAGTTATATTATGCTTGTGATCGTAAATATCATCTGTGCTGTGCTTGGCTTTTACAGTCTGTTCAAATACACAAAAGGCGATTATGAGGTCGCCATGACGGATGTTGTGATGGAACGGAAGTTCGATACAGTGAGAGTAGGAGTTTCCATGTTTGTCCACAGCATGAAAAATCAGCTTCTTGCCAATAAAGTTATTTACAAGAGAATTGACCAGATTTACAGTCAGCCGGAGCCTGATATGGTGAAGCTGAAAGAATGCATTGATGCACTCCGGACCACAAACGATACAATGTTTACAAGAATTGAGGAACTTTACCGCAGCGTAAAATCTAATTCCATTACGATGATGCCGGTTAATATCCAGGAGATCATAGACACGACATTGGACCGGTTCCACAATAAATTTCCAGATGCGGGAGTGTGCATCCAGAATGAAGAAGTATCTATGGTTCTTGCAGATAAGAATCATCTGTGTGAGGCAATCTATAACCTTCTGATCAACGCAGAAGAAGCCGTTATAGCGGCAGAACGGGGAGAAGACGGGCAGGTATGCTTAAAATGCAGGAATGAAAGATTATACACTTTGATCGAGGTCAGTGATAATGGACTTGGAATGTCAAAGAGTCAGATAAAAAAGATTTTTGATCCGTTTTATTCCAGCAAAAATTCCAACTATAATTGGGGAATGGGCTTATATTATGTCAGAGAGGTTGTAAAAAGCCATCTGGGTAAAATGAGAGTGGAAAGTACAGAGGGAAAGGGAAGTAAATTCTATATTTTAATTCCAAAGTACGAATAGATAACAGACAGGAGAAGAAAATGGCAGATAAGAAAAAGATTTTGATCGCTGATGACTTTCAGCTTTTAAGAGAGGATCTTACAGAATTGATCAACAATCAACGGGATATGGAAGTTGTAGGGACTGCTTCATCAGGAAAAGAGATTGTAAATCTTGCCAGAAACACAGAATATGATCTGATATTAATGGATATTGAAATGGAGACAATGAATGCAGGCATTTTAGCGACGCAGGAAATAAGGGAAGCGGATCCGGAGGCCGGAATTATTTTTCTGACAGCACATGAGACCCGCGAGATGATCGTGACAGCCATGGGTGCAGGAGCACTTGATTATATTGTAAAAGGATGTGAGGATGAAGAAATACTTTACCATGTCCGCTGTGCTCTCAAAGGAAATCCTATTATGTCGAATAAGATCCACGAAACTGTGATGCAGGAATACGCCAGACTCCAGCAGAGTGAGAAGAGCCTGCTTTTTTTCATAAATAATATTTCAAAGCTTACAGCAACAGAGCGCGAGATGATAAAATTGCTTTTACAGGGGTATAAGGTACATGAAATCGCTGAGGCACGCTGTGTGGAGGTAAGTACAATAAAAACACAGATCAAGGGTCTGCTCCGCAAATTTGGATGCAGCAGGACAAAAGAGATCGTGCAGATTATAAGAGATCTGAATATTGAACATTTGTTTTAGAACGAAATAACATGGCATTCACACTGGTATAAAAGAAGATTATAAAAAAGAACGCAAACGTTTGATAAATGTTTGCGTTCTTTTTTACGAAAACTGTGCTAAAATAGAGGCACAAAATAGAAGTATGTAATACAATATTGTACATTCAAGTCGAACGTCCGTGAGACTTGCCATCTAAAGAGGTGGGAGTCTTCTCGACTGAGATAAATCTGCAAGAATAAGGAGATTATACAATGGGGAATAAGTTATATCTGGAATGTGGTTCCGGAATTAGTGGAGATATGTTTGTAGGAGCTATGCTTGATCTGGGAGCAGATCAGAAAAAAATGGAAGAGGCACTTCAAAGTCTTCCTGTAGATGGATTTAAAACGGAGATTACGAGAGTGAAAAAATCAGGATTGGATGCGTGTGATTTTAATGTTATTTTAGATCATGCACATGAAAATCATGATCATGATATGGAATATCTGCATGGAGATCATCATGAAGATCACCACCATGGAGAACACCATCACCATGATCACGACCATGAAGATCATCACCATGAAGAACACCACCACGATGATCACGATCATGAAGATCATCATCATGAAGAACATCATCACCATGAGCATAGAAGCCCGGAGGATATTATTCACATTATCGGACATGCATCTATGACAGACAGTGCCAGAGAACTTGCATGCAAAATCGTAAAAATTCTTGCAAACGCAGAGGCAAAAGCACATGGTGTACCACTTGAACAGGTGCATTTTCATGAGGTAGGTGCGGTGGATTCAATTGTTGATATTGTTGCCGCGGCAGTGTGTGCAGACAGCTTAAATCTTGATGAAGTTTATATCCCTCAGTTAAATGAAGGCAGAGGAATGGTGCGATGCCAGCATGGTCTGCTTCCGATTCCGGTTCCGGCAGTAACCAATATCATTTCTGAACATCATTTGAAACTGCACATAACAAATGTTGAGGGAGAGTTGGTAACACCGACAGGAGCAGCGATTGCCGCTGCACTTCGCACGAGTGAACAGCTTCCGGAGCAGTTTGTGATAGAGAAAGTCGGAATGGGTGCAGGAAAAAGAGAATATGAATGTGTCGGGGTATTACGCGCAATGATGATTGCCTGATCAGATAGCAGGATGAAAATATGAGAGAATGAAAGAAGGGGCTTGTGAAAAATTGTTTTTACAAGCTCTTTCTTTTTTGTACCCTATTTTATACAGCTGACGTGCAGAAAAATGATGCATATCAACTCTTTATTTTGCAGACCAATGCAGGCTTTTTTGAAGCTTTCTAAAAAAAGCATAAAGTGGTTGCTTATGATATGACGACTATGCTATGCTAACAGAAAGCATAATATCTTTTGAGTTCTAATGTCTGATTATTCTTATTTTACATTTCAAAAATCTATGCTTTTAACCCACAATAAAAATTTAAGAGCAGAAGATAAAAATGTAAACTTCTGCGGCAAGGAGAAAAAAGAATATGGGAAAACGAAACAAAAAGAGCCGGATTTTGGTACAAAGAAATTACAAAGATACCGTTTTTAGAAAACTATTTTCTGATAAAGAAAGTCTGCTTTCTTTGTACAATGCGGTTGCGAAAAAAGATTATAAGAGTTACGATAATCTTACAATAGTTACTTTAGATAATGTGATTTACATGGGAATGAAAAATGATATTGCATTTGTATTAGAGACGAATTTATATCTGTATGAGCATCAGTCAACAATGAATCCGAATATTCCGTTAAGAAATTTACTTTACATATCGGCAGAATATCAGAAAATGGTTGCCGGAAGATCCTTATATAGTTCGGCAGCTGTAAAAATTCCTGCACCAAAATTTTTCGTGTTTTATAACGGAACAGCCAAGACGGAAGATCGATTTGAATATAAATTATCTGATATGTATGAGAAATGTGAAGAAAAACCGGATCTGGAATTAAAGGTAACAGTATTGAATATAAATGATGGTCATAACAGAGAACTGATGGAACATTGCAGATTATTAAGTGATTACTCAAAATATGTTTCTATAGTTCGGAATTATGCAGGCAAAATGCAGATTGAGGAAGCAGTAGAATGTGCAGTAAAGGAATGCATTGAAAAAGGAATTTTGTCAGATTTTCTGTTACAGAATCGGGCGGAGGTTATCAGGATGAGTATATTTGAATATGACAAGGAAAAAGAAGAAAAGAAATTAAGAAAAGCTGAATTTGAAGCGGGAATGGAAGAAGGAATTGCAAAAGGAATTGAAAAAGGAATCGAAGAAGAAAGATTGAACTCGATCCGGAACATGATCGATATTGGAATTTCAAAAGAAATAATACTGGGCAGGTATTCAAAAGAAGAATATGAAAAGGCCGTTAATCGTTAAATGGGATTTGCTTTATATTAAAAATTAAAAAACTGATTTTTGTGAGTTGTTACTGAAAGTAACCCGAAAATATTGTATGAAATGTCAAAAAAATATTTTGTACTGGACAAATTGATCAGGACATGCTATTAATAAGTTATCCATTAAGTTAAAACTTTTAATAAAGTATCGATACGACAATATATGCCCTAACATAATTGTTGAATCGCAAAAATGCACAGATTTCTGGCTGGAACTATCCGGATAGAAGTGATTAAAAGGAGAAAAAATGGAAGATAAGATGTTATACAAAGACCCAGGTCAACCGGTAGAAGTACGTGTGGAAGATTTGCTTTCCAGAATGACACTGGAAGAGAAAGCTGCACAGCTGTGTGGAGACCTTGCGGTATCCTTTATTGTAGATGGTAAATTAAGCCATGAAGCATTAAAAGAGAAATTTAAGGATGGACATGGAAGAATTACGCAGTATTCTTTAGTTGGTCTTGTGAGTCCAAAACAGATTGCAGAGATTACCAATGAACTGCAGGATTTTTTTGTAAATGAAACCAGACTTGGCATACCGGTTGCATTGCAGTCAGAGAATTTGTGTGGATACCCGGGAGCAGGCGGAACGCTTTTCCCGGCTCAGATTAATGTCGGAGCAACATGGGAACCGGAGCTGGCAGAAGAAATGAGTTCGATCATCGGACAGGAATCAAGAGCAGTCGGAATTACATCTGCCATGAGCCCGGTTATTGATGTTTCCAGAGATCCGAGATGGGGACGCACTTATGAAACATATGGCGAGGATCAGTATCTCATCAGCCAGATGGGTATTCATTATGTCAGAGGTATGCAGAATCAGGGTGTCAGCTGTATTGCAAAGCATTTCCTGGGATATGCAGAGACACAGGCAGGTCTTAATACGGCTACTACCAGATTGAACGACCGCGAACTGTATGAAGTATTTGCCACACCATTTGAGGCAGCTGACAAAGAGGCTGGTCTGGATGCAATGATGGCAAACTATGCCGAGATCGATGGACTGCCGGTAATTGATAATAAGAAAATAGCAAGAGATTTACTTCGAGATACTATGGGATTTGAAGGTATGCTCACTTCTGATGGAGCAGCAGTATTAAAAACATATAACTATTTTAAAGTTGCAAACAGTTATATGGAAGCAGGACTTCTTGCAAAGAAAGCAGGATGTGACACAGAAATCCCGGTTGGGGCATCCTACCGTAATCTTCCGAATTACGTCAGGAGCGGAGAACTTGATGAAAAATTAATCGATGAATCAGTTAGAAGAATTCTTACAATTAAATTTAAACGTGGATTATTCGAAAACCCATATTGTGAGATTGAAAAACTGGAAGAAGCAATGAGAAATGAGGAAAAAGAGAAAGTCAGCAGAAAAATCGCACAGGATTCTCTTGTACTTCTTAAAAATGATGGTATTCTTCCAATTAAAAAAGGAACAAAGATCGCAGTAATCGGACCGCATGCTGACAGCCTTCGATACCCGGTAAGCGGATATACCTATCCGGCT
Source organism: uncultured Roseburia sp. (assembly GCA_934292805.1). GTDB lineage: Bacteria > Bacillota > Clostridia > Lachnospirales > Lachnospiraceae > Roseburia. The sequence continues at coordinate 9,616 of CAKQXQ010000021.1, forward strand.
TATATTGAGATGATGGATGCGGGAAGAAAGAATAGTGCAGCAGTGACATTCAACGGAATTGCAGATGAACAGGCAAAATCAGAGAAAGAAAAGGCACCTAAAGGACCATTTGATGCATTTTTTGATATGCTTGACGGAGAAGACGTAAGAAGGCTGGATGATATGACAGGGGTTCTGAGAACACTTCATGCCAGAAGTTTAAAAGAAGTGCTTTCAGACCGGTTTGAAACTGTATATGCAAAAGGATGCGATATTATTGGAGCATCCGAAGAAGGATTTGAAGATGCAGTAAAAGCAGCCGAGCAGAGTGATGTAATAGTCATGGCATTAGGTGGAAACTGCGGATGGGTTAATGTAACCGGTGGTGAGGGAAAAGACCGTCAGTCATTGGAACTTCCAGGTGTTCAGGAAAAACTGCTGGAGACAGTTGCTGCAACAGGAAAGCCTGTAGTCATCGTACTTTATGGACCGGGAATCTTTGCTGTAAACTGGGCGGAAGAACATGTATCAGGTATTGTTCAGGCATGGATGCCGGGGCCATTCGCTGGTGAAGTAGTAGCAAATGTATTAGATGGAACAGCAAATCCAGGTGGAAAACTGAATGTTACAGTGCCAAGAAGTACAGGTCAGATTCCAATTTTTTACAATCATAAAAATGGTTCAGGTTATGTGTCTGGTGGAGACGGAATGGGTGTAATCTTTAGTGGTGGTTATACAGATGGACCGGCTACACCATTATATCCGTTTGGTTATGGATTGAGCTATACCGAGTTTGCATTGGATGATTTCGAAGTTGAAGAGACCAAGGTTCCGACAGATGGAAAAATCAGAGTTTCATGCACAGTAAGCAATAAAGGATCTATTGCCGGAGATGAAATAGTACAGCTTTATCAGGCATTCCACGGAGCACATGTTGTAAGACCTAATAAACAGCTGGCAGGATTTAGACGAGTTCACTTAAATGCAGGAGAGACTAAGAAGATTACTTTCAATCTGGATACAGCACAGCTTGGATATTATGACGAAGAGATGCAGTTTGTTGTAGAACCGGGACAGCTTGATATTATGGTTGGTACATCTTCAGAAGATCTTCCATTCAAAGAGACAATTAGTCTGACTGGCGAGAAAATTTGTGTTGCAGGTAAGAGAAGTTATACTTGTGAAGTGGAAGAAAAATAAAATATGAAAAAAAGACCAAATATTATTATATTTAATCCGGATGAGATGCGTCATGATGCGATGAACCATATGGGAAATCCAGCCGCAGAGACTCCGTTTTTAGATGAGTTTGCAGGGAAGGATGCTGTTTCTTTCAGGAATGCTTACTGCCAGAATAGTGTATGCGTGCCGAGCAGATGCAGTTTTTTTACCGGACTGTATCCACATGTGCATGGTCATCGTACAATGAGCAGCCTTCTTCATCCAGGTGAATCAAATCTATTTTCAGAATTAAAAGAAAATGGATACTATGTGTGGATGAATGACAGAAATGACCTGTTTGCCGGGCAGATCGAAGGATGGGCAGAGTCGAATGCAGATGAGATCTATTACTCCGGACAGGTAAAACCGGCACCACGGGCAGTAAACAGGCAGGGAGAACGAAACGCAGACGTATATTCGCATTTTAATGGGAAATTAGGAACAGATGAGTCTGGAAAAAATTATACATCAGATGATGAGGCTGTTGATGCAGCTATCGAAAAAATCAGAGGATGGGAAAAAGAACAGCCTTTATGTATGTTTCTTGGGTTAAATTATCCACATGTCCCATATCAGATTGAAGAACCTTATTTTTCTGCGATTGACAGATCTAAATTGCCGGAACGTATCCGTTATGAGGACTGTATCGGAAAATCCAAAATGCTAGAGCTTATTCATGAGTATGAGCAAATGGAAGAATATTCAGAAACAGAATGGAATGAATTACGTGCGGTTTACCTGGCAATGTGCAAAAAGGTAGATGAGCAGTTTGATAAACTATGCCGGGAATTAAAAAAAGCGGGAATGTATGAGGATTCTCTTATCATTTTCTTAAGTGACCATGGCGATTATACAGGAGACTATAGTGTGACAGAAAAATCACAGAACAGCTTTGAGGACTGTGTTGTGAGAGTGCCGCTTCTTATAAAACCACCTGTATGGGAAAAAACAGATCCTGGTATAAGTGATGCTATGACTGAACTGGTAGATTTTTATGCGACAGTTATGGACTATGCTGATATAAAACCACAAAGAACACAATTCGGAATGAGTCTTAAACCTGTGATTGAAAACCGCAGGAATGAAAACAGAAAATATGTCTTCTGTGAAGGCGGCAGACTGCCGGAAGAAAAGCATTGCGACGAGTTTCATGTATCCGGTCCAAATGGGCCGTCAGAGAGATTTCCATATTGGCCTAAAATGAAAGCCCAGACGAATGATGAAGCCCATGCGAAAGCAACAATGATACGAAGCACGGAATTTAAATATGTAAGCCGTATCCTGGGATCAGATGAATTTTATGATCTCAGAAAAGACCCGCAGGAAAAGCATAATTGTATTCATGAAAAGTGTTATGAAACTGAAATTACAAAGATGCAGATTGCACTTATGAAATGGATGCAGGAGACGGCTGATGTTGTTCCGTATGAACTTGACAGTCGTTTTACACCGGAAATGTTATGGAATAAGGTGAAAAGAATGTGTCCGAAGGGAAAAGAGGGCGAAGTTTGGCAAAAAATTAAAAGTGGCGTTACATTAGGACAATTAATGATGTATATGCAGACGATAAGAGCAGAGAAAACAGAATAATTCATTGAAACAGTAAAAGGCGTGATTTTTGTCACGCCTTTTACTGTTCTAAACAAAAAAATATCAATAAGCTATGCTGAAATGTACAAATATCATACATTTTGCTTACAACAATTTAAAAATATGTTATGATAAATACAGTGAATGTACCGGAATATTGAGCCGGTTGAGATAAAATAATAGGAAAAGGATATCAAAGCATGGCAGGGAAAAAGGGAAACAGCTTATTGGAAACAAGAAGACGCAACCGTGTCTTGATCAAGAATATGATATTTCGGATGGAGAATGCGAGAAGGACTGCGATAGCCGAAGAATTGGGATTAACACTCCCGACAATCACAACAAGTGTAAATGAAATGCTTTCGGAGGGAATTTTAGAAGAAATACCTATAACAGAAGGAAGCCTGGTCAACTGTATGGGACGCAGACCCAACGCAATTGCATTTCGGGCAGAGGCAGCATATGCGATCGGAGTGGAACTAGGACCGTATGCAACCAGAGCTGTACTAATGGATTTACATGGGGAGATACTAAAATCCTGTGAAGAGGAGCAGGCAACAGAAGATTATAATGGGATGCTTGATAAGGTAACCAATATGATATTAAATCTGATGAAAAATGCAAAAGGAAAAAATCTGCTTGGTATAGGTGTTGGTTTGCCTGGATTTATTGACCGAGAAAATGGAATTATTCGAAGTAATCCAAGAAAAGACTGGACAGGAAAATCTTTGGCAGAAGATCTTGAGAAGAGGATTAAGATACCAGTATTTATCGACAATAATGTAAGATTACGTGCAATTGGACATGAAATGAGCAATCGTGGGGAACAACCAGATTCATTTGCATATTTTTACGTGGCAAGAGGTGTGGCGTGTCCTTTAATGCTTAGGGGGGATGTTTTTTCTGGTTATACTGCAGGTGCAGGAGAAATCGGACATACAGTTATAAATGTCGGTACGGAGCAAAAATGCGTGGATGATCTTGGCAGTGAGGGGGCAATTTTCAGGCAATGCCAACAGGCAATTCTTGCAGGACAGCTTCCGGAACTTAAAAGAATGATAGAGGAAGATGGAAGATTGAAGATGAGCCATATCCTTAAGATGCAGGAAGATAAAAATGCTATAGTACAGGAAATTGTAAACAACGCAATTGATTATTTAGGAATAGCTCTTGCAAATGTTGTGAATCTGATCAATCCAGGGTTTGTAGTGGCTGATAGCTGTCTCTTTATACCTGAGGAGAATAAAAGAAAGTTACTTCAGGCAGCAAAAAGTAGATTTTATGGTTTAAATGAGGAAGAGGTTCGTATTGTTTTTGCTGATTTTGATGAGATGCGTGGAGCAAGGGGGGCAGGATATTTTATAATCCGTGAACGGTTTCTGAATTTATAATAAATGTTATAGAAGCAGTATTGTAATTAATTAAAAGATTTAAGTAAATAGTACTAAAAATGAATCTGCATTTTTGTTATTTTTGTCAATTGATAAAGGTGCAGATTTTTGTATAATATAATTATTAAAAGTTTTAACTAAATAAAAGAAAATACACATTTGTTAGGGCCAGATGTGAACAAAAAGGAGATTATTATGGGAACAAGAAGAGAAGCAACAAACCTGGAAGGGTATATGTTCGCAACAGCAAACCTTGGTAACAACGCATATTTTATGGTCATCACAATGTTCATGATGTTCTTCTTCACGAACGTATTGGGACTGAAGCCGATGGTTGCAGGATCCATTTTTATGGTGGCAAGATTGATTGATGCACTAACAGATCCTATTATGGGATTTATTGTAGACCATACAAACTTTAAACATTTCGGTAAATACCGTGGTTATGTACAGATTGGTGCACCGTTCCTCGGAGTCGTATTTGTCATGTTATTTACAGCACCACAGTTTAGTATGGGTGGAAAAATAGCATATGCATATCTGGTATATATTTTATATAGCCTTGTATGGACAGTAGTTCAGATTCCAATTATTACCTTTCCAATCTTATTAAGCCAGAAGGTAGCTAGAAGAACAAAATTTATGGCTTTATTCCAGGGATGCGGAAGCATTATTGGAGCAGTATGTACAGCAGTTATTTATAAAATGTTAGATGCTTTTGGCGGTATGATGAGTGGAGCAGCATGGCAGAAAACAGCAATCTGCATTGCAGTATTTGCAACAATTATGCAGGAAATTGCTATGTTTGCTGTAAGAAAATTAGACACATATAATCCAGAAGCAGAGATTCAGAAACAGGAAACGAAAAAACAGAATACTAAGGTACCAATGAAAGACAGAATGTCAGTTATTACAAAAAATGTCGCTTTATTTGCCTTAGTGATTAGTTTTGGAACTGATATGTTTGCAAATCAGATAAACAGTAATACAACTACTTATTATTTCCTTTATAACCTGAATGGAAGAACTGATCTTCAGGGAATGCTTGGTATTGTTGGTTTACCAGCTGCAATTGCTTTAATGTTTTTAGCCGGACCGATTGCTGGAAGGTTTGGTAAAAAGAGAGTTATTTATTTCTGCGAGATTGTTTGCATTATTGGTAATGTATTGATGTTAGTTACTGGAGGAGTAAATATTCCGGTTGTTATGGTAACAAGTATCATCGGATCAATTATGTTTACAGTTACGAATATGATGTGTCGTTCTGCGTTATTAGATGTTGCAAGTTACACCAAGATGAAAGAAGGAAAAGATGTTGCAGGACTTATGTCATCATCTTTTACATTTGTGAACAAACTGGTTCAGGCATTTGGAGCGTTCTTTGCAGGATGGCTTTTGGAATTAGTTGCATTTGATGCAACTGCTCAGGTTCAGAGCGAACAGACATTGACAGGTCTTCTTCTTATGCGTACTCTGATTCCAATCGCAGCTCAGGTTGCAACCTTAATTGCTATGAAATGGTATCCGATTTCTAAAAAAGTAGAAAAAGAGATGGATGAAATGAGTGAAAAACAGGGACGTCAGGAAACAGAAGCATTATTGGAGAATGAAGAATGCATGTAATAATGATTATGTACGATTCACTGCGGAGAGATATGCTTCCGGCATATGCAAAGCAGTGTGGTGTAGAACTTCCCAATTTTAAAAGATTATCGGAAAGATGTGTGACATTTGATAAGAGTTACGTGTGCAGCATGCCATGCATGCCGGCAAGACGTGAAATACATACGGGACGAGCTAATTTTTTACATAGAAGTTGGGGACCGTTAGAACCATTTGATGATTCTATGCCAGAATTATTGAAAAATAATGGAATACATACGCATTTAACAACGGATCATTATCATTATATCCAGGATGGAGGCGCAACCTATTGCGGGCGTTACTCTACATGGGAATGTTATAGAGGACAGGAAAGCGATGCATGGATTGGTGATTGCACACCACATGGCGACGATTATCCATCACAGGTGATGTGCAATTCCAACACTCCTGAGCAGTTGAAAAAAATGCGGATAAAGGGTGGATGGCAAAATCTTTCAAATCGAAGTGTAAGAGAAAAAGAATCTGATTATACACAGGTTAAAACAGTCGAGAATGGAATTGATTTTTTGAAACGTAATCATCAGGCAGAAAACTGGTTTTTGCAGATTGAGATGTTTGATCCACATGAGCCATTTGACTCACCGGACTGCTATCAAAAAAGATTGTTTGATCCGGATCATCCGGGCACACAGGACTGGCCAGCCTATACAAAAGTGTCAGAAGCAGAAGATGATATTGAAAATATGAGAAAAAAATATCTGGCTTTATTGAAATTCTGTGATAACAATCTTGGAAAGATTCTGGATGAAATGGACAGACTGCAATTATGGGAAAATACACTTCTGATTGTAAACACCGATCACGGATTCTTCCTCGGTGAACATCAATGGTGGGGAAAAGGTATGATGCCTGATTACGAAGAATTGACGCATACTCCTCTTTTTATCTGGGATCCGATTTCGAAAGAGAAAGGGAAAAGAAGTGATGCACTTGTGCAGACGATTGACCTGGCACCAACAATTCTGGACTATTTTCATATACCTATACCAAAGGATATGCAAGGAATTTCAATATTAAAGAATTTAAGAAATGGGGAAAAATTGCATAAATATGGAATATTTGGCTATCATGGTGGAGCTATTAATATAACAGATGGCAGATATGTATATATGCGGGCAGTCAGACCACAATCCGGTCAATTAGCAGAATATACATTAATGCCTACACATATGAATAGCAGATTCCAGCCAAAGGAACTCACAAATGCGTCTTTAGAAAAGGGATTTACATTTACAAAAAATTGCCCGGTTTTAAAAATACAGACCACATCATTTTTTCAATACAAACTGCAGCAGGATTTATTATTTGATCTGGATAACGACCCTCATCAGCAGCATCCTATTAATGATGAAATCATAGAAAATCGGATGTGCCTTGCGTTAGTGGAAGAAATGAAAAAGAATGAGGCACCAGAAGAACTTTTTGCATATTATGGATTTACTTTTCCAGGTAATATGTAAAAAATTATAAGTAATAATTGATAAGGAAAACTATCGTTGAAATGTCTCCTGCCGGTTGCAAAAGATACCATAAATCTTTCGAAAATTGGCAGGAGATATTTTTTTGAATCAAAATTTTTTTATTTAGAAAAAAGAAAGTCATAGCTGACAGAATTAAGCAGTTTTGCTGTGCTTTTTAAATTATAAAAAATTATCAGGAGAGTAGGAATTATGTTAAACGTGATCGTCCACAACAAAACAGAAGAGTTGGAGAAAAAAGTTAATAAAATAACAGCAGAAAATAAAGCACTTTTAGAAATTGCCCAGGCAGGAGAAGCCTGCTATGCAGACAGCCAGGGGTGGCTTGATACGAAAGAATGGGCCGGAGAGGATACACTTTCTCGTATAGAAGCATTGGCACAGGAGATACGTGAAAGAGCGGAAGCATTTGTGCAGATCGGTGTAGGAGGATCAAATAATGCAGCTCGTTCTGTGATTGAAGCATTAAAGAAGGATGATGCTCCTGAAATTATTTATGCCGGAAATACGCTTTCGCCATATGCTTTAAAGCAGATGTTGAAGAAACTGAAAGGCAAATCAATTTACATAGATTGCATTGCAAAAAATTTCGAAACGTTAGAGCCTGGATCATCCTTCCGCATTCTGCGCGAATATATGGAAGCTGAATATGGAAAAGAGGAAGCTGCAAGACGTACAATTGCAGTTGGAACAATTGGAAGTTCTCTTGAGGAACTCTGCACAAAATATGGTTATACATTTTTAGAATTTCCACTGAATATTGGTGGCCGTTATACAGCAATGACAAACGTTGGACTGTTACCAATGGCAGTAGCAGGAGTTGATATCCGTGAACTTGTTAAAGGAGCAAGGGATATGCAGATCCGTGTACATGAAGAGAGTGCAGAAGAGAATATTGCATATCAGTATGCGTGTCTTAGAAATCTCTATTATAAAGAAGGATATCGTGTGGAGATGCTTTCAAGCTTTGAACCACAGTTCCGTTTCTTCTATAAATGGTGGATCCAGCTTTTTGCAGAAAGCGAAGGAAAAGATAATAAAGGAATTTTTCCGGTGGCAGGAGAATTTTCAGAGGAACTGCATTCAGTAGGACAGTTTATCCAGGATGGTTCTCCGATTATGTTTGAGACATTTTTGGATGTGAAGAAGCAGAATGCATCTTTGATCGTAGAACCGGATGAAAAAGAAGATTATTTTGATTATCTGGATGGAAAGGACTTCTGGGAGATCAATAAAGCTGCATACCATGCTACAGTAACAGCACACAGCAAAAAACTGCCATGCATGACATTTGAACTTGATGAACTGGATGCTTATCATTTTGGACAGCTATTTTATTTCTTCCAGTTCGCATGCTATTTGTCCTGCAAGATCATGGGGGTAAACCCATTTGACCAGCCAGGAGTAGAAGCATATAAAAAGTGGATGTTTGAGGCACTTGGAAAATAAAAATTCAATTGAGATTTTGAAATAAAAAGAGTTTATAAAAGTATTGAATAACAGAAAGGATGGATAAGAATGTTTAATGTTGATGAAATTTTAAATACACTGACTTTAGAAGAAAAAGTTTTACTTTGCCAGGCAAAAGATATGTGGCATACAAATGGGGTAGAGAGACTGGGGTTACCTGGAATATTAATGACAGACGGACCAAATGGAGTGCGTTATAACAAACCGGACGGACGTGAACCGGAACCTTCAACAGCAATTCCTACGGAATCTATTTTGGCATGCTCGTGGGATGTTGAAATGGTCAGAAAACTTGCAAATCTAATGGCAGAGGAGTGCCAGTATTATGGAATTAATGTACTCCTTGCACCTGGAGTTAATGCAAAAAGATCACCACTGGGAGGCAGAAATTTTGAATATTATTCAGAGGATCCATATCTCAGCGGGGTTTTGGCAACAACTATGATTGAGGAAGTTCAAAAAAACGGAGTAGGAACCAGTATTAAACATTATGTGACAAATGAGCAGGAAACAAGGCGATTTACGGAAGATAACGTGGTAGATGAAAGAACATTGAGAGAAATTTGTCTGAAACCTTTCGAAATGGCTATAAAAAAAGCGAAGCCTTGGACAGTTATGGCGGCTTATCCAAAACTGCGTGGAGAACATTTGTGTGAAAATAACTACGCACTTAATGAGGTTTTACGGGAAGAATATGGATTTGAAGGAGTGGTTCTTTCAGATTGGGGAGCAACCATCAACAAAATACAGTCACATTTGAATGGGTTGGATCTTGAGATGGGAACTTATTCCAGACAGCAGGAAATGTTGGATGCATTAGAAGATGGAAGTTTTCCAATAGATATTCTTGATGAACATGTAAGAAGGATACTATGCATGATCAATAAGGCATTAGACAGCTACAAGAAGAGCGATATAAATTGGGATGAACACCATAAAATAGCACAGGAAGCAGCTGCAGAATGTGCTGTTTTATTAAAGAATGAAGAAGAAATACTTCCGCTTAGAAAAAAAGCGAATATTGCCGTATTAGGAGGTTTTGCTGAAAAACCGCATGTTCGTGGAGGGGGAAGTTCCGGTACGAATTCAGGAAGCATTGATGTGCCACTTGAATTTATAGAAAAATATGCGAATGTAGTATACGCAAAAGGATATGAGAGTGAAACACCGGATCAGAAGCTGCTTGATGAAGCAGAAGATGCCGCAAGGGGAAAAGAAGCAGTTATTGTTATGATTGGAACCACAGATTTAACAGAATCTGAGGGATGCGACCGTATGGATATGAAACTGCCTGAAAGCCATGTTGCACTGGTGAAAAGAGCTAGTAAGGTAAATGACAATATTATAGTAGTGAATATGAGTGGTGCGGCAGTGGAACTTAGAGAAATAGATCCATATGTTAAGGCAATTCTTCATATGGGACTCGGAGGCGAAGGAATGGGAAAAGCCTGTGCAGATCTTCTTTTTGGAGAAAAAAATCCATCTGGAAAATTATCAGAGACATTTCCTGTTAGAATTGAAAATACACCAGCATATCCTTTTTATCCTGGATACAATGACAATGTAGTATATCACGAAGAATTATTAGTGGGTTACCGCTATTATGATACCAAAAAGATACCGGTTCAATATCCATTTGGATATGGTCTTTCTTATACACAATTTGAGTATTCATGTCTGGAAACTTCCAGGGATATATTAAAGAATGGAGAACAACTAAAAGTATCTGTCAAGGTGAAAAATACAGGAAATTGTGCAGGTAAGGAAATTGTACAATTTTATGTCAATGATGTAGAATCCTATATGCCAAGACCTGAAAAAGAATTAAAAGGATTTGTGAAAGTAGAGCTTCTTCCAGGTGAAGAAAAAGAAGTAAGCATAATCCTGGAAGAGGATGCCTTTTCCTATTATGTTCCGCATTTACATCGGTTTGTGGCGGAATCAGGGGAATTTCTTATTATGGCAGGTTCATCTTCACAGAATATCAGGCTGCAAAAAAAGATTGTATTCGAATCGAAAGATGATGTACGTCTTCCTTTTACGGAATATAACACATTGGGAGAATATTACAGTGATGACCGCTATGAAAAAGTAGCTAAAAAAGTATATGAGAAACTTGGTATTACAGAGGATCATTTCATGTTTCCTATTATGTCAAGCATAACGGTGAAACAGCTTCCGATAATGACATTTGTTTCAGCTGGACACAGTGATAAAAATATAACTGTTTCTCAACTACAGAAGTGTCTTGTCGAAAATTGCTGGATAGATGAAATGTAAAAGAAAATAGTTTGGTTATTATTTATGAAATAAGAGGTTGAAACAGAGTGATAAATACAGATTTGTTTGAAAAAACACCGATACCAAAGGCAGTACGAAAACTAATGGTACCTACCATCGCTGGAGCACTTGTTACAGTGTTATATAGTCTGGCCGATACATTATTTGTTGGAATGATAAATGACGAGATTCAAAATGCTGCAGTTGCGTTGGCTGCACCGGCACTTTTGGCATTTAACGCAATAAATAATCTTTTTGGAGTAGGATCGTCCAGTATGATGAGCAGGGCACTCGGAAGAAATGATAGAAAAACTTTACGTGAAAGTGCATCTTTTGGATTTTATGGATCAATTATAAGTGGTGCAGTTCTATCGTTACTTTGTCTTATTTTCATGAAACCATTCGTGACGATGTTAGGAGCAAATGTAAATACAGCGGAAGCAACTATTTCATATATGAAATGGGCAGTGGTTTGTGGGGCAATACCTACAATATTGAATGTCGTGATGGGATATATGGTTCGGTCAGAAGGAGCTGCACTGCATGCAAGCATAGGAACAATGAGTGGCTGTATTCTGAATATTATATTGGATCCGATCTTTATATTGCCATGGGGATTTAACATGGGAGCAGCGGGAGCAGGGCTGGCAACTTTTTTGTCCAATTGTTTTGCATGTGGTTATTTTTTTGTATTTTTGATCTGGAAAAAAGATAATACGAATATTAGACTTAATCCGAAATATCTCACTTTAAGGAAAGAGATTGTTGTCGGAGTGCTGGGAGTTGGAATTCCTGCTGCTATTCAAAATCTTTTGAATGTGACAGGGATGACGATTTTAAACAATTTTATTGCTGGATATGGATCAGCAGCAATTGCAGCAATTGGTATTGCACAAAAAATATATATGGTGCCAATTCAGGTCGCACTTGGAGGCACACAGGGAGTCATGCCATTAGTTGGTTATTCCTATGCCAGTAAAAACGATAAACGGTTCAGGGAAACTGTTTTAATGGTTATGAAATTATTAATTCCCTGCATGGTAGCAATTACAGTTTTATGTTGGGGATTTGCTCCGCAGCTTATTATGATTTTTATGAAAAATGTAGAAGTTATATCATATGGAACTATATTTTTACGTGGTTTTAGTCTGTGTATGCCATTCATGGTAGTAGATTTTCTGGCAGTCAGTGTATTCCAAAGTGTAGGAATGGGAAAAATTGCACTTATTTTTTCCTTTTTGAGAAAAATCGTGTTTGAGATTCCGGCAATCATCATATTGAATAAAGTATTTCAAACATCGGGAATCACGTATGCAGCTTTTATTTCAGAAGCAATTTTGGCTATCTGTGGACTGGTTATATTGAATCGGATTATGAAAAATATGTCAGCTAATGAATCACAAACGTTTGCGTAAATGTCACGCAAAATTTGTGACGGATGTGTTATAATGTAATCAATGTAAGAAGTGTCGGAATTTTATAATTTCAGCAACACAGTTTCTGTTTACAGTCAATCAAAACAGCAGACAAATACTTCAAAACAGGAGGAGAAAACTATGGGAGACAATATCCTGATCGTACATGGTGGTGGTCCGACATCTGTGATCAACGCATCACTGTACGGTGCAGTAAAGGAAGCAAAAAAGTATAAAGAGATCGAACATATCTATGCCGCTAAGAATGGTACCGGCGGGTTGATGAGAGAAGAGCTGATCGAGCTTGAAAATGTTCCGGATGAGAAACTGGAACTTTTATTGAACACTCCGGGAAGTGCGATCGGAACATCCAGAGATCAGATCGAGCAGGCAGAATATGACAGAATGATCGAAGTACTGATTAAGAAGAATATTAAATACGTGCTTTTCAATGGTGGTAACGGAAGCATGGATACCTGCGGAAAGCTTTATAAGAATTGTCAGGCAAGAGGATTAGATATCAGAGTGATGGGTATTCCGAAGACTCATGATAATGACATTGCGATCACAGACCACAGTCCTGGATACGGAAGTATTGCAAGATATATGGCACAGAGTGTGAAGGAAGTGGCAGCAGATGTCAAAGGACTTCCAATCCATGTAGTTGTCATAGAAGCATTGGGACGAAACGCAGGATGGACTACAGCAGCAAGTGCACTGGCTGATGATGGAGATGGTGTCGGACCGGATCTTATTTATCTTCCAGAGCGCCCGTTTGATGAGGACAAATTCCTTGATGATGTGAAGAAGCTTCTTGAAAAGAAGAGTGGAATCGTAGTAGTTGCAAGTGAAGGATTAAGAGATAAAGATGGAAAGCCGATTGTTGAGCCAATCTTCCAGGTTGGACGAGCAACGTATTTTGGTGATGTCAGCCAGCACCTCGCGAATCTTATTATTAAGAAGCTCGGATACAAAGCAAGAGGTGAGAAACCGGGACTTGTAGGCCGTGCAGCCGCACATGAACAGAGTCCGGTTGACAGAGAAGAAGCAGTGCTTGCCGGAAAGATGGCCTGCGAAGCGATCATGAACGGTGAATCCGGAAAGATGGTTGCATTTGAGCGTGTTTCTACAGAACCATATGAGATGAAACCATTTTTAGTAGATATCGATAAAGTAATGATGTACGAGAGAACCATGCCGGATGAATATATCAATGAAGAAGGCAATGGTGTAACGGAAGCGTTCAAGAAATGGTGCAGACCACTGATCGGTGGTGAACTGCCTAAGATGGTTTCTTTTAACTAATAACATATATCAATAGAAAGCCAAAACAAGGAGGATTATTATGTTAGTACCAATGAGAGCAATTTTGGATGCAGCAGATAAGAATGGTTATGCACAGGGTGCATTTAATGTAAATGCTGTATGCCAGGTGAAAGCAGCTGTAGATGTTCATCAGATTTTAAGAAGCCCTGCGATTATTCAGGGAGCTGATCTTGCAAACGGATTTATGGGTGGACGTACAGACTTCGCTAATTCCACATTAGAGGATAAGAAAGCAGGAGCTAAGAATATCGGAGCAGCAGTAAAGAAATATGCAGCAGACAGTGATATTCCGGTTGCACTTCACTTAGATCACGGTAAGAATTTCGATTCCTGTATCGCAGCGATCGAAGGCGGATATACAAGTGTCATGATCGACGGAAGCTCTCTTCCATTCGATGAGAACGTAGAACTGACACGTGAGGTTGTAAAGTACGCTCATGAGAGAGGTGTTACAGTAGAGGGTGAGCTTGGTGTATTAGCAGGTGTTGAAGATCATGTATTTGCAGCAACAAGTACTTACACAAACCCATTAAGTGCGATTGATTTCTTCAAGAAAACAGGTGTTGATGCATTAGCGATCAGCTATGGTACCATGCATGGTGCCAACAAAGGCAAGAACGCAGTGATCCGTAAGGAAATTGCAATTGCGATCAAGGAATGCATGTTACATGAAGGAATTGAGGGATATCTGGTAAGCCATGGTTCTTCCACTGTTCCGCAGTATATCGTAGAAGAGATCAATGCCCTTGGCGGAGAGATCACCAATGCATACGGAATCGATGTAGACCAGCTTGTTGAAGTAAGCCACTGTGGTATTAATAAGATCAATGTTGATACAGACCTTCGTCTTGCAGTTACAAGAAATATGAAAGAGCTTTTTGCAAAAGATGCTGCTCTTAGAAACAGTGCATCTGTAGGACAGATTTATGAATTATTAGAGACAAAGAAATCAGCATTTGACCCTCGTGCATTCATCACACCGATCATGGATACAATTATGTACGGCAATGTTCCGGATGATGATGTTGCAAGAATCTGTACATGCATTGAAGATGGTGTAAAAGAAGCAATCGCACCATTACTTGTGAAGTTCGGAAGCTACGGAAAAGCACCGAAGGTAGAACGCGTTACAATCGACGAGATGGCAGAGCGTTACAGAAAAGCAGGAATCTAAGAAAAAGTAAGCTGATCGTAATGGATGCCGGAGATACAGCGAGTGCTTCCGGTATCCATACCAGATAGAGAGGAAAATCCATGAAACATATTTATCTGAATTTAAAAAGATTTGATGTTCCAACAGAGTTTGGTGGAGTGAACCGTATTGCACCGGTTGCTGACTGGGCAGAGTATATTGTAAAGAATACACAGGACGAACTGAAAAAATATGATCGTTCAGAAGTAGAATTCGGAATGTATTTTCCGGAGGTTCACCTTTTAAATGCTGTAAAAGCAAAAACAGAGGACAGCCCGATCAAGGTCGGATGCCAGAGTGTTTACAGAGCAGATACTGCAGTAGGTGGCAATTTTGGTGCATTTACAACAAACAGACCGGCATCTGCGATGGTTGCAGCAGGATGTGAGACAACAATCATCGGACATTGTGAAGAACGTAACGATAAGGCTGGAATTCTTGCAGAAGCAGGAGTGACAGATACAGATGCAGTGAACCGCCTGTTAAATCAGGAGATCAAATGTGCCATTGAAAGAGGAATGACAGTTCTTTATTGTATCGGAGAGAAGAGTGAAGAGCAGGAGCAGTGGCAGGAAGTATTAGGCAAACAGCTTGAGATCGGATTAAAAGATGTTGACAAATCTAAAGTTGTGATCGCCTATGAGCCAATCTGGTCAATCGGACCTGGTAAAACACCGGCAGGAAAAGACTATATCACTAAGATCGCACGTTTTGTAAAAGAACAGACTGGTGGTATGGATATCGTATACGGTGGTGGATTAAAGCAGGATAATGCAGCAATGCTTGCATCTATCGATGAGATTGATGGAGGATTGATCGCACTTACAAGATTCCAGGGTGAAATCGGATATTATCCGGAAGAGTATTTAGAGATTATCCGTCTTTATATGGGTAAATAACCCAGGGATTCGAAAAAGACAGAGCGTAAAAACGGAATCCGGGAAGAATAAGGCTTCAGGGATTCTGGAAATTTATAATAAGATTGTAAAGGAGAAATGATATGAAGATTGATTTCGAATATGGACAGGGAACTATGGCAGCTGAATTACCAGATAATACTGATATTTTTATCCCTGGTGAAACAGTAAAAGATCCGGATTATATTCCAGAGGATAAATTAGAAGAAGCTTATTTAGAGAGCCTTGCTCATCCGATCGGAATGCCAACTTTAACAGAGCTTGCTCATAAAGGAAGCACTGTTACATTTATCGTTCCAGACCGTGTTAAAGGTGGAGAACAGGCAACAAGCCACAGAAAATTAAGTATCAAATACATTTTAAGAGAGCTTTATGCAGCAGGTGTTGAGAAGAAAGATATTCTTTTCATTATTTCCAACGGTTTACATCCAAGAAGTAAAGAATCTGACGCAAAGGCAATTTTCGGCGAGGAATTATTCAACGAATTCTGGCATACAGGACAGATCATCAGCCATGACAGTGAAGATCAGGAGCATATGGTATATCTTGGAACAACTCACAGAGGTGATCCGGTATACATGAACAAATACGTATATGATTGCGATATTCCGATTCTGATCGGTCATGTACAGGGAAACCCATATGGTGGATATTCAGGTGGATACAAACACAGTGCAACAGGTATCACAAACTGGAGATGTATCGCAAGCCATCATGTACCTTCTGTTATGCACAGAGATGACTTTACACCGGTTAATGGCGGAAGCTTAATGCGTGATAAATTCAATGAGATCAGTATGCATATGGAAGAGAAGATGGGACATCCATTCTTCTGCTGTGACGCTGTACTTGATACATGCTCAAGACAGATTGCAATTTATTCCGGATATGCAAAAGAAATGATGCCGATCAGCTGGAAACTTGCAGATAAGAGAACTTATGTACACTGGGCAGAGAAGAAATACGATGTACTTGTATTCGGTATGCCACAGAAATTCCACTATGGTGATGGAATGGGAACAAACCCAATCATGATGATGCAGGCATTAAGTGCACAGGTATTAAGATTTAAACGTGTTATGAGTGACAACTGTGTAATTATCTGCTCCTCTATCTGTAATGGATACTTCCATGATGAATTATGGCCATATTTAAGAGAGCAGTATGAATTATTCCAGCATGATCATATGAATACATTACCGGATATGAACCGTTACGGTGAGTATTTTGCAACAAATGAAGAATATATCCGTAAATACCGTTTTACAAATGCATTCCATCCATTCCATGGATTCTCGATGATGTCCTGTGGACATATCGCTGAGATGAATACAAGTGCGATCTATATTGTTGGTGCTGAGGAACCTGGATATGCAAGAGGAATGGGTCTTAAGACAAGAGCTACTTTTGAAGAAGCTTTAGAAGATGCAGAGAAGAAGTTCGTAGGAAAGAACCCTAATATTTTAGCACTTCCTATGACATTTAAGAAAGCAGCTGTTCATCTTTGCATGAAGAATCCAGAAGATGACTGCATGGATGCTTACGGACATCGTCATAACAATGGCGGATGCGGATGCTGCTAATCACTATGCAAAAATCATAACAACTCTCTTATGGGATTGTTGTGATATTCCTTTATAAAAAATATACCCTAATCAAAGAAAAACGAGTTGTTTTTGCAACTCGTTTTTCTTTGAACGGAATATCAGAAAGGACAGAAATAAATTTTCTGGAGGAATATTTGTGCAAAATACAAATAAAAAATTATTTGAAGAAACTCCAGTTCCACAGGCAGTTCGGACAATGATGATCCCGACAATCATAGGAGCACTTGTAATGGTGCTGTATAGTCTGGCAGATACTTTATTTGTCGGAATGATGAATGATAAGATCCAGAATGCAGCAGTAGCATTGGCAGCACCGGCACTTCTTGCATTTAACGCTGTGATCAATCTGTTTGGAATCGGCTCATCAAGCATGATGAGCAGGGCACTTGGAAGAGGAGATTTGAAGGCAGTCCGTGCAAGTGCATCCTTTGGTTTTTATGGAACGGTTATAAGCGGAGCGTTATTATCTACACTTTGCTTTATTTTCATGCAGCCATTTGTTGTTCTTCTTGGAGGAGATGCAAATACGACTGCAGCAACAGCCGCATATATGAACTGGGCAGTTGTATGTGGTGCGATACCAACAATTTTAAATGTTGTCATGGGATATATGGTCAGAGCAGAAGGTGCATCATTGCATGCAAGCATTGGAACTATGAGCGGATGTATTCTAAATATGATTCTTGATCCGTTTTTCATTCTCCCATGGGGATTAGGCATGGGTGCAGCAGGTGCAGGTCTGGCAACTTTTTTATCAAACTGTTTTGCATGCTGTTACTTTTTTATCCTTCTTATTGTAAGAAAAAAGAAAACAAACATAAATTTGAATCCAAAGTATCTGTCATTGACAAAAGAGATTGTTTTTGGTGTAATGGAAGTTGGAATACCGGCAGCAATTCAAAATCTTTTAAATGTAACAGGAATGACCATTTTAAACAACTTTGTTGCTGGATATGGATCTTCTGCAGTAGCAGCAGTCGGCATTGCACAAAAAGTGTATATGGTTCCAATCCAGGTTGCACTTGGAGGAACACAGGGAGTAATGCCATTAGTAGGATACTCTTATGCAGGCAAAAATAAACAGCGTTTTGAAGAAACAATTCAGACAGTTATGAAACTTCTGGTGCCGTGTATGGTTCTTATTATGATTTTATGTTGGATTTTTGCACCATCCCTGATCAGACTGTTTATGAAAAACGAAGAGGTTATTACATATGGTGCAATGTTTTTGCGAGGCTTCTGTATGTGTATGCCGTTTATGCTGGTCGACTTTCTGGCTGTCAGCGTATTTGAAAGTGTTGGAATGGGAAAAACAGCACTTGTTTTTGCAATTCTGCGAAAGATTGTCTTTGAGATACCTGCGATCGTGATCCTGAATAAAATTTTCCAGGCATCCGGAATAACCTATGCCGGTTTCGTTTCAGAGTTTATTTTATCAATTTTTGCAGTGATCTTACTCAGAAGAATTGCAAATGGATTTGAAAGGAGAAATGAGAAATGATATATCTTATATTTTTAGTCGTATGTTTTGGTGCATCCATTGTTGGTGCGATCTGTGGTATCGGTGGCGGAGTCATTATCAAACCGGTACTTGATTCTTTTGGAGTGCTGGATGTAACAGCCATCAGCTTCTTGTCAGGATGTACGGTATTGTCTATGACAACATATTCTGTTTTGAAAAATAAAATCAGTGGAGAATCACATGTTTCCATGAAAACCGGTTTTCCGCTTGCAATAGGAGCAGCGGTTGGTGGTCTGATCGGGAAATGGCTGTTTTCCTACGTGAAATCTTTGAGCAGCGATCCAAATAAGGTGGGAGCCATCCAGGCATTGTGTCTTTTGATCGTAACACTTGGAACACTTATTTATACGATCTATAAGGCAAAAATCAAGACATATGAAGTCGAAAATGCAATTGTATGTGTTCTTATCGGTGTATTTCTTGGAATTATGTCTTCTTTCCTTGGAATTGGTGGAGGACCGATCAATCTTGTAATTTTATTTTTCTTCTTTTCTATGTCAACAAAAATTGCAGCAGAAAATTCTCTGTACATTATTTTCTTCTCGCAGATTGCAAGCCTGGTTTCAACGATCGTTTCAGGAAGCGTACCGGATTTTCAGATTGGAGTATTGATCCTTATGGTTGCAGGTGGTATCGCCGGAGGAATCTGTGGACGTGCGATCAATAAGAAAATTGATGAGAAGACAGTTGACAAGCTGTTTATCGCACTTATGGTATTGATGATCGTAATCAATATTTATAACATTTTTAAATTCATGTAAGGGTGAAAAGAGGAAAAGCATATGCCGCCAATCAGTGTACTGATGAAACCATCTTCCGGGATGTGTAATATGAAATGTGATTATTGCTTCTATTGTGATGAAGCACAGAAAAGGATCCAGGAATCTTACGGATTCATGTCAGAACAGACCTTGAAAAACGTGATCCGCAAGACGATGCTTCGTGCAGAGGGAGCAGTCAGCTATGCATTCCAGGGAGGAGAACCGACGCTTCGTGGAATTGATTTTTTTGAAAAAGTGGTTGAATTTGAAAAGCAGTATAACAAACATGGTATCCATGTGAATAATGCACTTCAGACGAACGGATATCTGATCGATGAGGCATGGTGTGAGTTTTTTCAGAAGAATCACTTTTTGATAGGGCTCTCTGTTGATGGAACGAAAGAAACCCATGATACTTACCGCCATAGCAAAGATGGAAAACCAACTTTTGAACGCATCTGTCATGCAGCAGAACTGATGGATCGTTATGGTGTGGAATATAATATCCTTACAGTTGTGAACCGGAAGGTGGCATCCAATATTACAGAAATATATGAGTTTTATAAAAAGCAAGGCTGGAATTACCAGCAGTATATAGCATGTCTGGATCCGCTCGAAGAGGCACATGGCGAGAATGAGTATGCATTAAAGCCGGAGCAGTATGGAAAATTTCTGATCGAACTTTTCAATCTCTGGTATGCTGACTGGAAATTGGGAAAGCAGCCATATATCCGCCAGTTCGAGAATTATATCGGAATTTTGCTGGGATATCTGCCTGAGGCATGTGACCAGAGAGGAACGTGCGGTATCCAGAATGTCGTGGAGGCGGATGGAAGTGTTTATCCATGTGATTTTTATATGCTGGATGATTACAAATTAGGGAATTTTAATGAGAATCGACTGGATGAAATTGATATGAAAAGAACAGAAATTGGATTTGTGGAGCGTTCACTGCTGCTTAATGAGGAATGCAAGACCTGTGAATACTTTCATATCTGTCATGGTGGCTGCCAGAGGAACCGTGATTTCAATGAACTGACAGGGAAATATGAGAATTATTTCTGCGAGAGTTATAAGATGTTATTTGCGGACTGTCTGCCACGGATGGAAGAAATGGCAAAGGCACTGGGAAAGAGATAGAGGAAGTGAAAGAGAGTATTGATTGGATAAAACTTTGTAAGTATTCCATAAAATTTACCACTAAATTATAGAACAATTGCCAATTGCAAAAACTGTGATTTGGTGGTAATTTATTAATAGAAATTGAAAACGTTTTCAAAATTAAAGCAGAAAATAAATTCAATTTCAGAAGCAGCAGAGAATAATTTCGGAAAAATATTACGGAGTTGATCTTTCGCACAGACAGGAGAAACACATTTTATGAACGCATCCATTCATGACGTAGCCAAAAGAGCAGGAGTCTCCATATCGACCGTTTCCAGAGTGATCAACAACTCTGCAGGGGTGAAGGACAGCAAGGTGGCAGCAGTGCGGGAGGCACTGGAGTATTACAATTACCAGCCAAGTCAGTTTGGACGAGGTCTTGTGACTGGAAGCTCTAAAATGATTGGTGTGTATTCACCATTAGCAAATGGAAGCATGTTTGAAAATGGCTATCTTTTAGAATGTCTGCGTGGAATTGATAATGTGATAAGAGAGAGTGATTATAGTCTGCTTTTGATTAATGAAGCCACTAGTTATGAGGAGAATAAGAAGACAAAGCCAAAATTCATTGATTATGTAAGTCAGAAGAGGATAGATGGCCTGATCGTGCTTACAATTCCATCTGATGGACGTCTGGAAGGTGCCTTAAGTGCTATCATTGAAGAGGATTTTCCGGTTGGATATATCGGAAAGCGGTTCAGTGAAAAGGGGATGAATGTATATGCCAGTTATGAAGAATACATGATGGATGGAATACGGCGTTTGTATGAGAAAGGACACAGGAAAATTGCATTTTTGCCGGTTAAGAGTCGAAGTAACACAAATCTGAAATTAAAAAGCAAAGCGGAAACCAAATTTTGGGGACTTAAGATTAATATTACGGATGCAACATCCGATATTGATGTTGATTTTTTAAGAGACATTATAAAGTATATGACAGAGGAAGAAAATGTAACTGCATTCATTTGTGAAGACTTGAGATTACTTGTGAAAGTGCAGAATATTTTAAGCAGTATGGGGAAGCAGATTGGAAAAGATATTTCTGTGATCAGTGTAGAACATGTGAAAGATCAGGGAGCGAAGATGCTTCCAAAGATCGACTGTTATTTTGTTCCAGCATTAGAGCTTGGAGAGACGATCGCAGCAGAGCTGTTGAACCAGTTGAAAGGTATGAAGAATACAGATTTTTCGAAGAAGTATATGCCGGAGTATATGGCGAGAGGTTCTGTAGTAGAAATATAAAATAAAATTCGGCAGAAATAATTTTTATTATAGCAGATAAACCAGATGCGGTAATCCGTAAGGATGGATAAAAAGAACTTAGTCTGAAAGAAAAAATCCTGAAAAACAGGAATTTTTCTTTTAACAAAATTGAAAACGTTTTCAAAATAAACAAAAAATAAGAAACATTTTCAACACAGAAAGCATATAAAATCTTTTGGTTTTTATATAAAAAACTTAGATAGAGAAGAGAGGAGAAGCTTATGAAAGCAATTATGGTAATGTATGATTCCTTAGACAGAGCGATGCTGGAATCATATGGGTGCGACTGGACAAAGACACCGAATTTTAAAAGACTTGCAGAGAAATGTGTACAGTTCGAACAATGCTATGTAGGAAGCATGCCATGCATGCCTGCACGAAGAGAGCTTCAGACCGGAAGAATCAACTTCTTCCACAGAAGCTGGGGACCAATGGAACCGTTTGACGATTCCATGCCGGAAATTCTTAAGAAAGGAGGAGTTTACACACATCTGGTCAGTGATCATCAGCATTACTGGGAGGACGGAGGAGCAACTTATCACAACCGTTATTCATCCTGGGAGATTGCGAGAGGTCAGGAGGGCGATAACTGGAAAGCAGATTTAGCACATGGTTATGAAAAAGGTGCCGGAACTGTTTTTGAGAATAAGAAAGTGATGTTAGAGTATCCACTCTATGCACGGATGATGGCTCAGGATCAGATCAACCGTGAAACTATGAATACCGAGGAGAAAACATCCCAGGCAGTGACCTTTGCCAACGGTCTTGAGTTCATTGAAAGAAATCATGGTGAAGACAATTGGTTTTTACAGATAGAGACCTTCGATCCGCATGAACCATTCTACACATTACCAAAGGATAAAGAGCTTTATCCGCATCACTTTGAGGGAGATGCAGCAATGGAAGCTGACTGGCCGCCATATGCACCGGCTGTGGAATCAGAAAATACGATTGAGCATGTAAGATATAACTACGCAGCTTTAGTCAGCAAATGTGATCGTTATCTTGGAAAAGTGTTAGATGCAATGGACAAATACAATCTGTGGGAAGACACGATGCTGATCGTGAACACAGACCATGGATTTTTACTTGGAGAGCATGGCTGGTGGGGCAAGACAAGCATGCCAATTTACAATGAAATTGCACATACACCGCTATTCATCTATGATCCAAGACGTGCGGAGCTTGCAGGAATACATCGGAATTCCATTGTACAGACGATCGATCTTGCACCGACACTTTTAGAATATTTTGGAATGGAAATCCCGAAAGACATGGAAGGAAAGCCATTAAAACAGGTGATGGATGATGACACACCGATCCGTGAATATGCAGTATTTGGATATCATGGAAGCCAGGTGGATGTCACAGATGGCAGATATGTTTATATGCATGCTGCAGAACATCCGGAAGAAAAGGTATATGAATATACATTAATGCCAACTCATATGCGTCAGATGTTCCAGCCGGAAGAATTACAAAACATCGAGCTTGCAGGACCATTTTCTTTTACCAAAGGATGCAGGGTCATGAAAATAGAGAAAAAAGACATGATGGGTGATACCACTTCTTTTGGAACGATGTTATTTGACCTTAAGCAGGATCCGACACAGAATACCCAGATTCATGATGAAGCGGTTGAGGCACGGATGAAAGGCTACATCAGAGAGTATATGGAGAAAAATGATGCACCGGAAGAGCTGTATAAGAGACTGGGGTTATAGTGGAAACAAAAGATAGTATCTGCCATAGAAATATGGTAAGACGAAAGGGGAAAATTATGAATCAGAAATATGAAAAAGCAAAATTTGTAGATGTATTTAAATATTCGTTCGGAGGACTTGGTTCCAACCTTGCATTCTTCCTTGTAATGTCATTCCTGACATTCTTTTATACAGATATTTTTGGAATCAGTTCTTATGTGGTTGCAACCTTAATGCTGATATCCAGATTTATTGATGCATTTACCGACCCGATCATGGGTATGATTGGTGATAACACAAGAAGTAAAATGGGAAAATATCGTCCATGGATCATTTTTGGAGCACCGGTACTCGGAGTGCTGATTTTCTTATTATTCACGGCACCAGAGATGTCTCCAACTATGAAAGTCGTATATGCTTATGTGATTTACATTTTATATTCATTAGCATCTACAGTAGTAAATATTCCTTATCATGCATTGACTCCGGTTCTTTCTGAGGATCCTCAGCAGAGAACAGAAATCGTTGCATGGAAACAGGGTATGGGAACTGTTTCCCAGTTTGTCATCACAATTCTTGCACTGCCATTAGTAGAGCTTTTTGGTGGTGGAAAACAGGGCTGGGCACTTTACGGTGCACTGATCGGTATTATGACAACCGTTTCCTTCTGGATCTGTGCATGGGGCGGTAAAAAATATGATAAAGTTGATGCAGAAGCAAAAAAAGAGAAATTCAATTTAAAAGAGAACTTACAGCTTCTTGCGGGTAATAAACCAATGCTTATGCTTATGATCGCATTCGGTACAGACGTACTTGCAAACGCTACCTACAGTGCAGTAAATATGTATTACTTCAAATACGTTCTTGGAAGAGAAGATTTAGTATCACCGGTTGCAACTGCAATTTTAGTAGGAAGTATCATTTCTATTCCGTTACTTCCACCGCTTACCAAATTAATCGGTAAAAAGAGATTATACTGGTTTGGAAGCTTATTATCCATCCTGCCACTTGCTGTTATGTGGATCAAACCTACCGCACCGGTTATTGTACTTATGAGTATGATGGGTGCATTTGGATTTGTATCAAAACTTCCAGGCAACCTTGGATGGGCAATGCTGCCGGAATGTTCGGATTACGCAGAATGGAAATATGGAAAGCGTGGAGATGGTTTATTATCTTCTTCCTTAACATTTATCAACAAATTTGGTATGGCAATTGGCGGATTTATTGCAAGCTTTTTCCTTGGATTAGTTGGATTCGTGGCAAATCAGGAACAGTCACCTGCAGTTATTAACATGATCGTATTCTTGAGATTCGGTATGCCAATCTTGGGATATGTCGCATCCTTAATTTCCATGTACTTCTATGAGATCACAGATCAGAAATATGAGGAGATCCGTAGAGACTTAGACGCAAGACATCAGAAATAAATCATACATAATTTGCCGGAAGAACTTCTTCTTTAGAAAAGGAAATTTTTCCGGCAAATCTTGATTTTAAAAAGAAAAATAAATCAAATTAATAGGATTATAAGGGAGGAGATACCTATATGGCAGAAATTTTTGCATCGAAAACATCAGAGATTGAAGAAAGAGAAGTGTTACATGGTGATATTTCCAGAAATCTTGCAGGGGAATGCATGGTACTTCTGGAAAATGATGGAGCTTTACCAATTCACACAAAAAAAGTGGCACTTTTTGGAAATGGAGTGCGTGCAACAATCAAAGGTGGTACCGGATCGGGAGATGTAAACACAAGAAATAATGTGAACATTGAACAGGGATTTCAAAATGCCGGAATTGAGGTTACGACAACTGCATGGTTAGACAGACAGGAGCAGAAGACCAGCACTGCGAAAGAAGCTTATGTGAAGTGGATGAAAGAGGAAGCAGCGAGAAAACACACATCTGAATTCACAGTAATGTTTGACCAACCTTACAAAGAACCAGACTGCGAGATCATCACCATCGATGACATTGATGTGTCAGAGACAGATACTGCGGTATATGTGATCGCCAGAAACTCCGGGGAAGGAGCAGACCGGTTTGACGAGGAAGGGGATTACAGATTATATCCACACGAAAAAGGAAACATCCATCTGCTGGCTGAGGTATATGATAAAGTGATTGTTGTATTAAATATTGGCGGAGTTATGGATCTTTCGGAAATGAAATCAATAGAGGGAGTAAATGCAATTCTCCTGATGACTCAGCTTGGAAATCTTGGTGGAGATGCACTTTTGGATGTGTTGACCGGAAAAGTAAATCCATCAGGGAAGACAACTGATACCTGGGCAAAAAATTATATGGATTATCCATCCTCTGCAAAATTCAGCCATAATGAGAGTGTACATGATGAAATGTACGAAGATGGTATTTATGTTGGGTATCGTTATTTTGACAGCTTTGGCGTGAAGCCATTGTACAGTTTCGGATATGGAAAATCTTATACTGATTTTGAGATAAAAACTGGAAAAATAAGTGTGGAAGGGAATGAAATCCAGATTCCTGTAACTGTAAAAAATACAGGGGAAATTTATGCCGGAAAAGAGGTTGTTCAGGTATATTACAGTGCAGCCGGCGGAGTAATGGAAAAGCCATATCAGGAGCTTGCAGTGTATCATAAAACAAAACTGCTGGCACCGGGTGAAGAAGAAGAGATTGTTTTAAAGTATCAGGCAGAACAGATGGCATCTTATTCAGAAAAAGAAGCTGCGTGGATATTAGAAAAG
The DNA here is from genome assembly GCA_934292805.1 of uncultured Roseburia sp. Taxonomy (GTDB): domain Bacteria; phylum Bacillota; class Clostridia; order Lachnospirales; family Lachnospiraceae; genus Roseburia. Next base: position 36,291 of record CAKQXQ010000021.1, read on the forward strand.
GGTGACTATATCATTCGGGTTGGAAATAGTTCGGCAGATACAGAAATTGCAGGAGTTATAGAAGTCTGTGAAGATGTACAGACATTAAAGACAAAAAATTTATTTGCACTGGATATCGCACTGAATGAGATCCATCCGGATGCTGCAAAATTGGAAGAAAAGAAAAAAGAAGCTGCCAGTTATCAGGCAAAAAAAGTAATCTTTGATACAACAGCTATTGCACAAAAAACGGTTGTATATCAGGAAATGCGGAAGGAATACCATACAGATAAGACAGAGAAAATCACCATGCAGGATGTTCTTTCTGAAAAGGCAACAGTAGAAGAATTAGTGGCACAGCTTTCAACGGAAGAACTGGCAGAATTTTGTGTAGGTACTTTGCGTGCTGACAGTGGGGAAATTGTTGGAAATGCATCTTACACTGTACCTGGAGCAGCAGGAGATACCTCTTCTGTATGCAAAGAATCCAGAGGAATCAAGAATATGATACTTGCAGATGGTCCTGCCGGACTTCGCTTGCAGCCACACTTTAAGACGAAAAAGGATGGAACACTTCTTCCAGGTGGAGAAGTAATAGGGGATGCATACACACCATTTGATCCTAATATCGATGAGAAGGAAGTGGATAATTATTATCAGTATTGTACTGCAATTCCAATCGGCTGGGCACTGGCACAGTCATGGAATACAGAACTTGTTGAGAAAGCCGGTGATATGATAGGTGCAGAGATGGAACAGTTCCATGTGGATTTATGGCTTGCCCCGGCAATGAATATCCACCGGAATCCATTGTGCGGACGTAACTTTGAGTACTATTCCGAAGACCCATATGTTTCCGGTAAAATTGCGGCAGCAATGACAAAAGGAGTACAGAAGCACAGGGGAAAGGGAACGACGATCAAACATTTTGCAGTGAATAATCAGGAAGATAACCGTTACTTTGTCAATGCACATGCCAGTGAGCGTGCACTTAGGGAAATTTATCTCAAAGGGTTTGAGATTGCAGTGCGTGAAGCACAGCCATTATCCATCATGACATCTTACAACCTGTTAAACGGTATCCATACAGCAAACAGCCATGATCTGATCCAGGGGATGGCAAGAGATGAATGGGGCTTTAAGGGAGTAGTGATGACCGACTGGTTCACCTCACAGGATATGCCGATGATTACCGGAAAATTCAAACCAACTTATCCAATCTCAGCATCTACCGGCTGTATTTATGCAGGCAATGATATCCAGATGCCTGGCTGCCAGAAAAATGTAGATGATATTGTAGAAGCGGTTAAAACGGGAAAAGAGATTGATGGATATAAAATCACGAAAGCAGATTTACAATTTAATGCGGCAAACGTAATCAGAGTTGTTACCTGGACAATGTAAGGAAAATCAAATACACATTTTTTTTGGATAAAACTCTCTGGAAAGACAGAGAATAGCAAACTAATTAGTATACTATTTGTGCAGATTGTGCAAAATGCAAAATTGCAATAAAAATGGAGTGAAAGTGGCTGGAATCTGTAATGATGAAGAGTGCAAATTTTCCCGGAAGAATCTGTGAAATAAGTTGAAATATGTATAGAATATGTTACAATAATACCACTCAATGAGTGGTATTATTTTTAAGGGGAATTATATGGGAGAACAGTATACGAAAGCAGAAAGAATAAAGCAATTGAGAAACATCACCGGACTTAACAGGGCAGAATTTGCGAGACAGCAGGGGATTCCATTGCGGACTATAGAGGAATGGGAAGCTGGAAGAAGAAAAATGCCGGAATATGTATTGCGTCTTTTAGCTTA
>CAKQXQ010000022.1 GCA_934292805.1 uncultured Roseburia sp.
TTCACTGCACCACAGTTTGGACAGGTCACCTGGATGAACTGTGTCTGTGCTTCATTCGGCGAATGTGCAACGATCTCATACATCGCCATCTCCGTATCCCGCTCATACACCGTTCCGCTCTCATTTTCAAAAGAAAGCTTTCTGGATACATTCTCATACACCATATCCGTTGTGTACCAGAGTGATTTTCTCGATACCTTTCCCGTTCCGTAGCCGGTTCCTTTGGACGGTACAACGCTCTCATGCAGTTTCAATCCCTTTTTATCCAGACGTTCTTTCTGCAATTTGAGAAAATATGCCGTATCGCCGTCACAGTCCTGCGGCGTGATCCCTTTTTCATACCACAGATTCAGTTCCTTTGCAAAACGGTCATACATGCCGCGCCCCTTGTCCCACTCCGGAACAAAATCCTCGAACGCTTTGTTGTCTTTCCGATACTTTAAAATCCATTTCGCACCGACCGCACACAGTACCACCCCGGCTGCCAGAAGTCCGAGTTTCAACACAGATGCAATCTCCATTGTCATAAAGGAAGCTGCCAGCACACCCGCTGCAATAAACGCTGCTCCCCTGAAAAGCTCTCCTCCGTCTGCCTCGCTCGCAGAATCTCTTTTCTGTGTACTGATTCCCGAAAAAAATGCCATAACGTTCCCCCTCTTATTTTCACTTCTTATTTTTCCATAATAAATATACCTCTCAAATTATAAATCAATCTATAGATTTTTTCTATCATTTCCGGGCAAAATAACAATTGGACTTTTTCTCTCTTTACATATATGTTGAACTTAATGAGTGCGTAACCTGCGCCTCTGAATTGTTAAATTGTTAAAAATCTAACATGCCTGTCGGTCAGGTATCTTGAAAAATTTGAATACCTGTCCGGCAATCCATGTTGTCTGTTTTTAACATCTGCCCACATGAAAACTCATAAGAAAAACAATCTCGATAATACTTATTATCAAACATTAAAAAACACTTAAGGAGATTTTTATTACTATGAAAAACAAGTATCCACATATTTTTGAACCTATGACCATCCGCCGGATGACAGTAAAAAACAGAATTGTCATGACGCCTATGGGAACAAATTATGGTGAGCAGAATGGAGAAATGAGTTTTCTTCACATTAATTATTATGAACAGAGAGCAAAAGGCGGTACAGGACTGTTGATCGTTGAAAATGCCAGTGTTGATTCTCCACAGGGATCTAACGGAACAACACAGCTTCGTATCGACCTTGATAATTATATTCCAAGACTTTTTAAATTGTGTGAAAGCGTTCACAAACACGGAGCCTGTATCGCGATCCAGATCAATCACGCAGGTGCTTCCGCAATGTCTTCCCGTATCGGCATGCAGCCGGTTTCCGCATCTGATGTACCTTCCAAAGAAGGTGGGGAGATCCCAAGACCTCTGGAAAAAGATGAGATTATGCATATTGTAAAAAAATACGGAGAAGCAGCAAAACGTGCCCGCAGAATTATCGAAGGTACTGAAGAAGGCAGAAACATTTTAAATGTACTTGCCCGTCACGATTATTTATAGAAACTGACTGCTTCCCCTACATTGCAGACAGTGTGATGTGCCGCAAGGTGCATAATAACAAAGCACCAGAACCTGGTATGCCCGGTTCTGGTGCTTTGTTTGTCTTATTTATTCTCTGCATTTATTTTTTTTATAAAATGCCTTATCTTTATATAACTCATCTTTAAATGGATTTAATTTGTTCTTGAGGATCACACTGAACTGATATACTACTGCTGCTGCATTTACGACAAGTGCCAGTGTATGTGCCCTGTGCTGCAGCCAGCATCCTTTCTTACCTAGACTTTCTCCACCTCTTTCCTTTGTGTTCAATCGTTTTCCCCCTTTATCATAGTTGAAGTATTAATTTTTTCAATGTGTAAAATAGTCTTTATCAAAACGGAATTTCATCTAATATATAAAAAATATCTTTCAACATTCTTCGAACAAAATTTTTACTAAAAAAGAGCAATTATCTTTGGTAATTTTCATTCTGGACAAATAATTATTTTTATTGAATAATAATATTAAATTATTTCTCGAGGAATCAATTTTAATGAAAGGGGATTTTTTATGAGTAATACAAAAACAAAAAAGCAAAAACTGACTGTCATTTTATTATGTATCTCTATTCTTCTAATGCTATTGTCTAGCATAGGAGCTTCTCTTATCCAAACTGATTTTGGAAAAGTAGAAGTAACGGAATTCAAAATTCCAACCAACAATGGTCGTTGGATTTCCGGAACTTTATTTAAACCAAAATATGCTTCCGCCGAAAGTCCGGTTCCACTTGTTGTGAGCTGCCACGGATACTTAAACAACAGTAAAATGCAAGATATTAACGCAATTGAACTGTCGAGACGCGGTGTTGCAGTAATCACTTATGATGCTTATTTTCACGGCAAGTCCAGCAGTTCCAATGCTGATATTATGACCTCTACCATGACAGACGGTATTGGTATGGTATCAGTCGTTGACTATGCCTACGATGAACTGGATTACATTGACAGAGAACACATCGGTATTCTGGGACATTCCATGGGTGGTATGGCTGTCTGGGCAACACTTATGTATTATCAGACACAGGAAATCAATAAAGTGCAGGCTGGCATGCCAATGGGATTTCTTATGTTTTCAAATGATGAAACATTCCAGATGATCGATGCAAACGTCGGTATCGATTACGCCAAATATGATGAAGGTGGCTACGCAAATGCAGAAGGAACTGGCATCCTGTCCCCTTCCAGCCCGGAAGTTCTGGCTGCAATAAATTCTATTTATCCAGAAGGGAAAAAGCTTACCTCCGCCGAAATTGGAAAATATTACGGAAGTGCCACAGACCGCACATTGCGTGTTGTCTACAATCCGTCCGAAATCCACCCGGGTATGCATTTTTCATCGGAGAGCGTCTCTTATGTAGTAGATTTCTTTTCTGCCTGCTTTGACCTGTCGCCTTCTATTCCATCAACGAATCAGGTCTGGTTTCTGAAAGAACTCTTTAACCTGCTCGGAGTGATTGGAATATTTCTTTCCATTCTTCCGATTACCCTGCTGTTATTGCAGATTCCTGTTTTTTCTTCCCTGAAATCTGCAAATGAAGAAGCCAATATCATCTCTGTGAAAACTGCTAAAAAATATAAATACTGGCTGAGCTGGTTTGCAAGCTGGATTATTTCTGCTGTTTCCTTCTTTCCAGTCTCAAAACTGGATGCTGTCTTTTTCCCAAATCAGACAGCAATGACACAGGCATCCTTTTTTACACAGCCTTCTACCAATTTTATTATGTTATGGGCTGTTTTCAATGGCATTGTCGGACTGATTCTATTTGCTATTTATCTGAAACAGGATGTAACACCTGAAGAACGGCATGCCATATACACCCAGTTAAAAATTGGAAGAACAGACTTCTTTTTAACACTTTTGCTCGCTATCACTGTATTTGTCCTGTTCTACAGCTTCGTATTTGCAAGTGAATACTTTTTCCAGACAGATTTTCGATTCTGGATACTCGGTATCTGCACCTTTACCTCCGACAAGCTTCTGGTCTTATTGCAGTATCTGCCTTTTTACTTTATTTACTATCTGTCCATTTCCATGACAGAAAATTACGTATTATGTGCAGATCCTGCAAAGGAAACCAGAAATGTAATTCTTTCCGGTCTTGCAAATATGCTTGGAATTTTTGTAATTAATGCTGCACAATACATAAAATTATTTACAACGAAAACTGCTTTATGGACAGATGACCGCCTCTATCCAATGGTTGTTCTTCCACTGATCGTACTTCTTTTTCTCGCTGCCCTTATTAACCGGCACCTTTATAAAGCCACCGGAAAAATATGGCTTGGCGCGATGATCAACACTCTTATTCTTGTCATGATTGGTGTTGCCAATACAGCTACATTAAGTTTTCTGTAAAAAATATATACTTCTTCATCATAGGGTTTTGAATAGTTGGTTCTTCCGTTCAAAATCCTGTGATGGTTTTCATCTGTATCCAATTATGCTATAATAGATTCATTACATGCAAGGGAGTCTATTATGCAGCTTAATTGGATGGGAAAATACAGAAACTTTTTAGAACAGTTAATTCGCTTTGGCAATTTATATGCACAAGCTTATAAAGTTGAAGATAGTTATACAGAGAGTACCTCTTTCTCTCCTGCTCAAATACAGATTATGGAATGTATTCTGGAAAATGAGGACAATAATCTGAAAATGGCTGAAATCGCTTCAAAACTTGGCATTACGCCAAGTTCATTTTCCAAAAACATAAAGAAAATGACAGAAAAAGGACTGTTGGAAAAATATCATACAAACCATAACAAAAAAGATGTTATCATCCGCGTATCACCATTCGGTCGAAAACTTTACGAAGATTATGTCCGTTTTGCATATGACAGAGCATACAAGGAAATCTTTCAAATACTTGATCAAATTCCAGCCGAATATATTGAACAGTTTACCCGCATTCTTGAAATTTCCGCTGATCAGACACAATTGGATAATCTGTCTGAGAAGGAAATCACCTTAACCAGAATCGAATAAATGTAACAAAATCTCATTATTCTGTACAATGATAAAAACAAGAAACACAGATTTCTTGCAAAGATGCGGTTTCTTCATGAATATATCCACGAACCGTCCAAGCTTTCATAAAGATACCAGACCTGTAAAAATCTGTAAATATGCAGATGGTTCCAACGAAAATATTTCCTATCAAAAAAATGCTGCAACACTGCGGTCTGCAGAGTGCGCTCGAAAAATGCGTCTTTGATATTAAAAATCGAAATTTCACGTGCTCCGTCTAATGCACACTGTACCTGAATCGCAGTCACTGCGCCCCCACCTCCTGCAACTGTAACCCTGTTTCCGTCAGACAGTATACTTTATCGCATACCTCATCAATATACTTCCTGTCATGCGAGATACTGATGACTGCACCCGGAAATTCCTTTAGCATTTCACGGATGATCGGACCGGACAGCGGCGAAAAATTTCTCGTCGGCTCATCCAAAATCAGTACATTCGCCCCAGACATACTCATTTTCAGTAAAAAAATTTTTGCTTTCTGTCCACCGGATAACTCTGCGATTGGATGATCCATCTCATCTGCCGTATATTTTAACGCGCCCAGAAATGTCCTGATTTTTGTCCGCTCCTCTTTTTTCCCGGTCTGATCTAAATATTCCACAGACGTCATATGTAACTGCAACAGTTCCTCGTAATTCTGCGGCATATACTCCGCGTGAATGTCATTTCTGTTCAACAGTTCCTCCGCTATTTTATGAAGCAGTGTCGTCTTACCGACTCCATTTTTCCCGGTGATGCAAATCTTTTCAGAACCGCGTATGCGAAGAAAAATATTTTCAGCCAGAATGCGCTCCCCATCCGGCGTCCACAGTTCTGGCAACTCGTACTCGATCACTGTTTTTCCTGCCGGAATTGCCGCCTCCTTATTTCCAAGCTTAAAGAAGATCGCACCCTCCTGCTCCGGCATCTCGGTCATATTCTCATTTTCTTTTTCAAAACGACGCTCCATGGATTTTACCGCGTGCATTTTCTTTTTTAACAGTCTCCCGCCTGCCGGGTTCTGCCTTGAGATCGTCTCCTGTGCATAGTCCACACTCTGATAAATGCGCTTTAACTTTTCCTCGCGTATCTTTTTTTCACGTCTTTCACTCTCTGCCTGCCGCTCCTGATTTTCGAAATTGCGCAGCCGCTCTTTTCGGTACTGTTCGTAGGACATTTTTGCGATCGTATATCTGCTCACAGTTTTTCTGCGAATCTGCTCGATGTGAATGATCATATTCGCTGTATTTTCAATCAAAGTCTCATCATGCGAAATAAACAGCACAATATGTTTCCAGTTTTGTATGAGCTGCTCCAGCCATTCCAGCGTCTCCACATCAATGTCATTGGACGGTTCATCCAGCAAAAGAACTGTCGGCTCCGTCAGAAACAGTTTCATCATCTGCGCCTTGATTTTCTCTCCACCCGACAACGTTTCCATGCGCTGTTCCCGGTAAAAAAAATCTGCCGGAACATGAAATTTTGCCGCCATCTGCCCCAGCGTTTTTGGTGTCTGCTCCAAAAAACTCTCCTCTTCCATAAAAAATTCGCAGACCGATAATGTCCGTTTTTCTTTCGGCAGTTCCTGTGGCAGATAAGCGATACGCTCCTTCGTTTTAATCAGTTCACCTTCTGTCTCGCAGTAATCGTTCACCAGCTTTTCATCGTAAATCCATTTTAAAAGCGTTGACTTTCCATTTCCCTCTTCCCCGATAATGACCGCCTTATCACCGTCATTTAACACACAGGAAAAATCATTTAAAATAACACGCAGGTCCTTTTTATGAGTAATGCTTAAATTTTTAATCTGTAACATATAATTCTCCTTGTTTTCCGTAGGAAAATGCGACTGCTCCTGCAGGAGCAGAGAATTTATCCTCCCTCGTTTTCCGAAGGGAAAAAAAGTCTGTTCCAGTTTCCTGAAACAGACTTTTTGAAATCTCTTATTCTGGCAGTTACGATCACTCTGGATGGATATCACGGTATCTGCTTTTAGTTTACATAATACCATCTTCATCCATAAATCCATGATGTCCCGCATTACATGCTACATTGTAATATCTATCTTCCACACCGATGTCAGCAAATGAGATTTTCAAATAACCTAATTCAGAAACACACAAACAAACCCTTTCCCCGGGGTTCTATCATTGTCTGTATTGTTTTCACAGAAAGCTTTCACTTTCTTTTTCCTGAATCAAATTATCTGTTAATCATTCCATTCACCCATCACATGCGTGCCTTTCTTTTTTCTATTTTTTATCTTACGCAAAAATCAGAAGTTGTCAAGAACTTTTACTAAATGTTGCTTTTCGTTTTTTATGCTATAATCCTTTTTGAGGTGAAATGAATCTACTATTTTTTACATCCTTAACTAAAGAATAATTTCTTCACATCCTCTACCGGCATATCCTGACCGGTGTAAAGCTTGAAAGCTGCAACGCCCTGCCACAATAACATTCCTTTTCCGCCTACGCAGGTGCATCCGGCTTCTTTTGCTTCTCTTAAAAGCTTTGTCTCTTCCGGATTATAAACTGCATCAGCAACTACAAGTCCCGGGCGGAACGCAGACAGATCCTTAACCACACTCTGATCATCCATCGGCTTCATTCCTACAATCGTTGCATTTGCAAAAATATCACTGGATGAAATCTCTTCTGTCATTTTTGCTGTATCTGCAATATCATATACGTTGACCACGCACTCCGGTACTGCTTTGCGGATCTTTTCTGCTGTCTGTAATGTACGCTCAAAAAACGCATCTTTAATATTAAAAATGGAAATCTCCCTTGCTCCGTCTAACGCACACTGTACCTGGATCGCAGTCGCAGCTCCGCCGCCTCCGGCTACTGTGATCTTCTTGCCTTTGATCTCGATCCCATGATCTCTTAAATTATGTACAAAACCTTCACCATCTGTAATATGTCCGGTCAGCTTTCCATTGTCATTTACGATTGTATTGACCGCACCGATGATCTGTGCTGCCGGTGAAAGCTCATCCATATACTTTGCAGCTTCCACCTTGTCCGGCATCGTAACATTGCATCCACGCATGTTGAATGTTTTCATGGCCTCAATTGCATCTTTCACTTTATCCTCTTTTACATCAAATGCCACATACACATAATCGAGTCCAAGCTTCTCGAAACTATAATTATACATCGCCGGTGATCCTGAATGTCCGACCGGTGATCCTATAAGTGCTAATAAGCCTGTGTGACCTGAAATACGTTTTTCCATAATTGTCTTCCTCATATCGTATCCTTCTGATACTTCTTTCTGTCTTCTTAAAAAGTATGATATACGTTTTTTTTCGGAATAGCAAGCACTTTTTTCATTTAAAGTGTTAAAGTTTTATCAATCCTTATCGACAACCGAATTCCGGAATGATATAATAATTTATTACAATTATCACGAAAGGACACCTTACATGATCGCATTAAAAATCTCCGAAGTAAAAGATTTCATGAACAAGCTCTTATGCCAGGAAGTTTTTGACCACTTTCTCATTCAGGAAGCTGTCATCAACACAAATGCTTCTTATCATATTGACGGTAAATTACAGGATGGCTTTTATTCTGAAGAAGAATTAGAAGAGAATCATCTTACCGGTCTTTCTTTTCTTCCATATGGCATGCTGAAAAATCAGTGTTTTAACCTGATCAAAGGAAAAAAGACACCTTCTTATTTTAAATTTTCTCTTCTGCTTTCACCTGAGAATTTAAAAAGAACTCTCTCTTCTACCGGCAGCTCCTACACCGAGAACGATATTTCTGCCATCTTTTTGAATATCCGCTTCCAGAACGGAGAGCTCACGATCACCACAGGTATCTCCTACCGTATCTTCTCCGTCGACAAAACCTTAGAGCACGAATGGGATACCCTCCTGAAACGCTTCCTGAAAAAAAACGAAATCCCTTTTGAAGAACTATAACTTAGCGTTCCACATAAAAACACCTGCAATCCGAACATCTCCACACAAATAGCATCCGCCGTACTCTACAAACACAGGCAGGCAACGGAATCCGTGCTATCCGGTGGCACATGGGTTCTTATTTACAGAAATTCGTGAGAATTGTGTGGATTTTTCAGGTGTCTTTTGGGTCTTGGGGGTTGTGTACGTTCAAAGAAGAACTGTCCCACTCAAATGTACGCTTGTGACAAACACTGTTCGTACCTCTAGTGTGTGTAAATGCTGCCATCAGCATTGGTTATTGCGGTTCCAAAATAAAACCACTGCGTTTAAGATTATTTTGGAACCGCCCTTCTGCTTTGATAGCAGCATTAACACACACACGATGTACTCACGAAGTGTTTGTCACAAGCGTACATTTGAGTGGGACTGTACTTCTCTGAACGAACAAAAGCAATCAAAAAAGACCCAAAAGACACCTGAAAAATCCCATAATTCGAACATTTCTGTAAATAAGAACCTATGCGTCCACCAGATAGTACGGATTCCGTTGCCTGTCTGTGCCTATAGAGAGTATGGCGGATGCTATTTGCGTGAAGTATATTCGTATTATAGCCTATTTTCTTGTGGAACACTAAGTTATAAGATGATTGTAAAAAGGATTGAGTTTCCGTCTTCGCTCCTTGCGGTGATTCTTCCTTTGTGGGCTTTTACGATAGCATATACGACGGATAATCCGATTCCAAATCCTCCTGTTTTTGAGTTGTGGGATTCATCCATCCGGTAAAAACGTTCAAAGAGGATATCCTGTTTTCCTTTTTTTATCTGATCTGTTGTATTCCAGACAGTGATGATTTTATTTTTTCCGGATGTTTTTAATGTAATACGGATCATGCCATGCTCTGAGGAATATTTTATGGCATTATCTAATAACAGGGAGATCATCTGTCGTATCGTTTTCTCATCTCCAACATAATCCACATGTTCTGCAATATCTGTCTGCAGCTGTTTTTCTTTTGTTCTGGCAACCGCAATAAAGCTGTCTGTTGTGTCTGTTATCGCATCGGAAAGTGAAAATGGTTCTTTTTCCAGTCTGGTCGCTTCTTCATCCATACGGGATAAAAATACCAGCTTCTCTGTAAGTGATGTCAGTCTTGCGATCTGCTTTCTTGTACTCTTAGTCCATTCATTTTCCCCTTCTATCATTTCCAGCACTTCTGTATTGGCATCAATGATCGTAAGCGGTGTTTTGATCTCATGACTGGCATCTGTAATGAATCTTTTCTGTTTTTCATAACTTTCCGATACCGGTTTTAATACTTTTCCGGAAAAGAAGTAGATCATGACAAATACGATGACAAGACCAAACGCACTAATACCGGCGCTCGCCAGAATATAAGTTTTCATTGTCGAGATTTCACGCTGGCAGTTCAAAAAAATGTACATCGTAGACCCATTCTTTTCCACTGTCATGTATTTGTAACCGGAAAAGAACCCTGATGTTTTTCCTTTTTGATAAAGTTCTTTGGCGTATTCCTCCGCGGTATCTGATGATATGGATGCAATATTTTTCACGTCAATGCGTTCTACTGTTCCGTCTTCTCTGATCGTAACCGTAAAGTACCGTGTTTCAAAAGGACTTTCCAGGGAAATTCCATGTTTTTCCAGATCATTTGTTACTGGCTTCTCCTTTTGGGGAGATGGTTTGTTTCCATCGTCCGGCCTCATATCCGGAAATGTTCCGCCGTTATCTGCAATCAAAGCGAGTCTTGCATCCAAAGACCCGCTTGTACTGATGATGTTGGCAATATTAATTGTTCCGACAATCGCAATAAGAACGATTGAAACTGACAGCATTGCAATTGCAATAAATTTTCTTCTTAATTTTTTTAGCATTGCTTTTCTCCAATGAATATCCCATTCCTCTGATCGCTTTTATATTTACCCTGCTTCCGACTAATGCCAGTTTTTTTCTCAGATAGGATATATATACCCATACTACATTCAATTCCGCTTCAGAATCATATCCCCAGATTTTATCCATAAACTGATCCGATGAGATCACCTGCCCGGGATTTATCATAAGCATCTCCAGCATCTGATATTCTTTTCCTGCCAGCCGCAATCCTTCCTGCTGTTTTGGTCCCATCAGCTGGCAGGTTACACGATTCAGAGCAAGATCTTCGAATTGTAAAATACTGTCTGTTGTTTCAGTCCTCCGCCTTGTCATCGCACGGATCCGTGCCAGCAATTCTTTCATTGAAAAAGGTTTGGGGAGATAATCATCTGCTCCGCATGTGCCTATCCTATCAGACGAACCTTAAATGAACTTAAAAATGATTTTAATTTTTATAATGGCGTTAACTCATCCGCAAAAACCATGTAAAATCCGCGAAAAATCAGCAATATCTTTATTTTAACGCTTTACTTTTTTAAACCCTTATGGTACGATGTTTGCATGGTGCTTGCATTGCATCATAGAAATATTTTTTGGAGGTACTTTTCAATGAACAAAGGTACAGTAAAGTGGTTTAACAACCAAAAAGGATACGGATTCATCTCCGACGAACAGGGAAATGATGTATTCGTTCACTACTCAGGTCTTAATATGGAAGGTTTCAAATCCTTAGAAGAAGGCGCTGCAGTAGAATTTGAAGTTGTTGAAGGTGCAAAAGGACCACAGGCAACAAACGTAACAGTAGTAAGATAATTTCATTATCACTTGTTACTACAGTCTAAATCAGTAGTTTCATGTACCTTTTTCTTTTTAAATAGAACTTGTTTTATTTTGTAGATTAAGATATTGCAAACAATGGATTTAAAAAAGAGTGTCGGTTTTACCGACACTCTTTTTTGTGTAATAAAATTCAGGTGTTAAAAGTTCTGCATTTAAGCTTATGCTATCAGACCTTTTAACACCTGAATCGTAATCGTATATTAATTAATCATAAGTTTTGCTTTGATAATTCTGGCTGCTGATTCATTGATGCGTTCTTCTGAAATCGTTCCGTTTGCCACAGCATCCAAAACACCCTGATAGGCACCCTTGAAATCATCCGGCATTAAAATAATATCAACCCCTGCATTGATCGCTGCAACTGCGGCATCCGCAGAACTGTAGCCTGCTGTGATCGCACCCATATTCATGGCATCTGTGATCACTACACCATGGAATCCCATCTGGTCTCTCAATACTCCGGTTACCATCGCATTGGAAAGCGATGCCGGTGTATTATCTCCTGTGATTGCCGGAACGGAAATATGTCCGACCATTACAAAGGATGCTCCGCTATTGATCGCCTGCTGGAATGGGATCAGTTCATTTGCCATCAGCTCATCCAGAGACTTCTCTATCGTAACCACTCCGTCGTGGGAATCTCCCGATGTAGCACCATGTCCCGGAAAATGCTTGATAACCGGAGCGATCTGGTGTTCATTCAATCCGTTCATTTCTGCACATACCATATCTGCTACAAGCTGGCTGTCAGAGCCAAAAGACCTGTCTTTTACGACTGCATTATCCGGATTGCTCAACACATCCGCCACCGGAGCAAAATCCATATTAAAACCAAGATTGTTGAGATAAGTTCCGATCGTACTGCCCGCATTGTATGCATTCTGGGCATCTCCACTTGCACCCACAGCACTCATATTCCCAACATCCGTCACTCCGAACTCCTGGTTTGAAGCTATTCTTGTGACCGTTCCGCCTTCTTCGTCTACTCCTAAGAAAATCGGTAATCCGACTGTATCCTGGCTGAAATTCTTCATATTGGAAAGCATCTCTGTTGTCTGATCCGGTCCTGTCAGATTCGCTGACATATAAACAAGTCCGCCTACCGGATACTGTGCAAATGCATCTCTGGTAGAATCTCCCGCACGTGTTGCACCGGAAACCCCTGTAAGTGCATCCGGAGTGATCATAAACATCTGGGCTACTCTCTGCTCCAATGTAAGTCCGGTTGCGATCTGCATCGCCTGTTCATACATCGGATCTGTAACCTCACCGGTTCCCGTCTCTTCCGGTGTCTCCGTCTCCACTGTTTCAGTTGTCTCTGTATCAGGTTTTGTCATCTTCGGTTTCACGAATTTATGTAAAGCAAATACGACTCCGACCACAAGTACCACAACAACAACTATCAGAACAACCATCGTGATCACAGCACTCTGTGTGTCCTTTTTCCGCTTCTGTCTTCTCTCTTCCCGATCCATCCTTCATCCTCCGTGAAATTGTATTATCATACTCCAAACTATAAGTAATACGATTCATTCTCTTCCATATGCCTGTATTATATCAGTTTCCACGTTTGAAAGCAAACAGGGATTCGCTGCTGTTTACAAGTATAGGATTCGCTGCTTACAGATGCTATATTTTCAGAATAAAATATCCCTGAAAAACTGGTTCTGCAATAAAATACTAAATCCAACTGCTCCGATGATCCCTATGATCAATCCCACGACCGACAATATCACACCGGCAAGTGCAACACCATTTTGTTCCGGCTTTGTTTTTCTCGACTGTATTCCTGCTATGATTCCTACGATTGCAAGTCCGATTCCGTACCCACTGAAGCAGAACATAAAAGAAAGTGCTCCAAGGATCAATGAAACGAATGCATCCTTCTCCGCTTCTTTGAGTGTTGCAAATATTACAATCTGATTTGCTTCCATCTCAAGCTCTGCAAGCTTGCCCGGACGTAATAAAATAACGCATGGAATCAAAAGAACCGGCACAGCAACAAGGTTTGCTGCAGACATCTGATTGATCTGGTCTGCGGTGCTTCCATTGCCAAATAATCCGCTTCCTAACAATCCTGCAAAATCAACCATGGCATGGAACATGATCACCAGCCAGATATTTCTGCTTCTTGCATAAACAGCTCCGAAGATCACACCAAGTAACGCTGCATTGACAGCCTGCACTGCTGCACTCTGCAGTGAAATACCGTGAAATGCATTGGTTAAATGTACTGCTCCAAACATTACACCGGATAACACTACCGCTGACAATATCCCTTTTTTTGTTTTTGAAAAACGATCCAGAAAAAGATTCAGTACAAGTCCGCGAAATACAAGTTCCTCTGTCCATCCGATCAGAAACATGGTGATCACAAAATAAAGTATATTGACCGCCGAAACAATCTGTGTATTTCCATCCAGTATCTGTACATACAACTGGGCAACTAATTCCAGACAGCAATATCCTGTCAGAAAGCCACCGATATAAAGTCCTGCCAGAAATCCTTTTCCTTTTTCACGCAAAATGCTCCGATAACCAAATAACAGCAATAGCAAAAATGCGATCAGCCCGGAAATAAATTCAGCGACCATAGTGCTTCCATATCCTGAAAGCTCTGGCATTCCTGCTTTTGTCATTAACAGAACCGCCAGATCCGAAGCTCCAAAAAATACTGCGATCACAATGACCGCAACGATCACGGTAACAATCTTAGGTGCCTTTAAAATTCTTTCTTTCATCCTGTTTCCTCACTCTGCCACTTATTGTTTTGTCTTAATGTATTTCACTTTTCTGTAAGATGACCGCTTTCGTCAACCTTAATGCCCGATGAGATCTTCTCAATATATTCGCAGACAGACGCCGCATTCTTCCCATCCATTTTCTTAGTCGTACCGGACGATGCATATACCGGGATCAGCTGATACTCTGCCTGGTTTGCGGAATCAACGGTCACTTTCACTGCCATGCTTTTATCAATGTCACTGCCAAACACAAAATTGCCCAGGCTGAAAAATACCGGTTTTCCTTCCATATAAGAAACGCCCTGCAGGCAATGTGTATGGGCTCCGATCACAAGATCCGCTCCGGCCGTAAAGCAGTCCTCTGCGATCTTCACCTGATATGCCTGTGGATATGCATCATATTCTACACCCCAGTGCATATATACAGTCAGAAAATCGCAGGACTCTCTGGCATCCTTTATCAGTTCTACCAGCTTTGTATCATCATAAGCTGTCAGCATTCCGGGCGTTCGCTCCTGTACATTCCAGTTTGACACCGGTATGACTCTTGATGCAGCAAGAAATCCGAATTTTTTGCCATTCCGTTCGATCACTTCAAGTTCATATGCACGCTCTTTCGTATCACCTGCTCCGGCATACAGAATTCCTGCCTGGTCTAATGTCTGAAAAGTATCAGATAATGCCTCTGTTCCAAAATCAAGAGTATGATTATTCGCAAGGGATACGATATCCACGCCCATCTCATTCAATGCTGTCACATATTTCGGATCGCACCGGAACGTAAATTGCTTA
The DNA here is from genome assembly GCA_934292805.1 of uncultured Roseburia sp. GTDB lineage: Bacteria > Bacillota > Clostridia > Lachnospirales > Lachnospiraceae > Roseburia. The sequence continues at coordinate 14,783 of CAKQXQ010000022.1, forward strand.
TCTGCCATTGCTTCTCCACGGAGACTGTACGGAAATTCATTATTCACCATAAAAATATCTGCCGCATTCAATTCTTCCAGCAATTGCGGTTCGATCACCTTCTCAATACCGGCTGCATCGTAATTATTTTTAAACGAATTTGCAAATAAAACATCCCCCGCAAAAATCAGTGTTGTGCTCTTACCGTCTGTCTCTTCTGTCGTATCCCCCCGCTCTGTTGTATCTCCATGCTCTGTTGCATCCGGTAACGCATCCTTTTCCTCATCGAACTCACCCTTGATATCTTCTGTATCAGATTCATTCATCGGTTCTTCTGATGTCTGGATGCCTCCATCTGATATGGTATGATCTGCTTCTTCCATCCGCCTGTCGTGTGATAGAAGAATAAGTGCTGCCATTCCGATCAATATCACAACAGACAACAGATATAGTGCTATTCTTCCTTTCTTTCCCATAGTATCCTCCTCTTCCACCATATCTGTAACTATACCATAATCTCATTGTAAAAACTATATCTAAAAAGGGCATCGTTCTCCTTACCGCATTTGAATGCAGACAAAAAGAGGATACAAAAAACTCCGGTTGAGTTTCCTGCATCCTCCTTTCAGGACTTTTTTAATTTATTTGTCACCAAAAATTCATATTATAACTTTTTAATACGATCCAGTGCAGCCAGTGTATTCTCATAACTTCCAAATGCAGTCAGTCTGAAATAACCCTCTCCGCTTGGTCCAAAACCGGATCCCGGTGTTCCGACTACGTTGGCATTTTCTAACAGGTAATCAAAGAATTCCCATGATGTCATGGAGCCTGGTGTTTTTAACCAGATATATGGTGCATTGACACCACCAAATACTGTGTATCCGGCATCTTTTAATCCCTGTTTGATCGTCTTTGCATTGTTCATATAATAAGCAACCTGCTCTTTTAACTGTGCCTTTCCTGCTTCGGAATAAACAGCTTCCCCTGCACGCTGCTGAATATATGGTGCACCATTGAACTTGGTACCATGACGTCTTGCCCACATTGCATTCAATGACACATCATTGCATTTTAATTCCTTCGGAACTACTGTATATCCAAGTCTAACACCGGTAAATCCTGCATTTTTAGAAAAACTCTTAAGTTCGATCGCACAGGTTTTTGCTCCGTTGCACTCGTAAATAGAGTGTGCAACATTATCCTCAGAAATATATGCCTCATATGCCGCATCATAAATAATAACAGAACCATTTTTATTGGCATAATCAACCCAGACCTGAAGTTCATCCTTTGTAATGGTTGTTCCGGTTGGATTATTCGGCAGACAAAGGTAAATGATGTCCGGCACCTCTTTCGGTAATTCCGGCACAAAATCATTCTCCATCGTACATGGCATATAGATCACGTTGCTCCATGTCTCAGACTTTGCATCATAGACGCCTGTTCTTCCGGCCATAACATTGGAGTCCACATATACCGGATATACCGGATCGCAGACTGCAATTCTGTTATCTACAGAAAAAATCTCCTGTATGTTACCGGAATCACTCTTTGCTCCATCTGATACGAAGATCTCGTCAACAGAGATATCGCAGCCTCTTGCCTGATAGTCATTCTTCACGATGGCACTTCTTAAAAATTCATATCCAAGATCCGGTGCATATCCATGAAAAGTTGCTGCATTGCCCATCTCATCGACTGCCTTATGCATTGCCTCAACGATTGCCGGTGCGATCGGCTGTGTCACATCGCCGATTCCAAGACGGATGATATTTTTATCCGGATTTGCCTGACTGTATGCATTTACTTTCTTCGCAATGTTGCTGAAAAGATAGCTTCCAGGAAGCTTCTGGTAATTATCATTTACTTTAAACATAATCTCCTCCATTAACTTAGGCTGTAAACTATTATTTTACTGTCCCAGTCTAACTGAAACAATTTGTTCTTTCTAACTGTGCTCTAGTATAGCATTGATGTGTTTGGGATGCAAGTATTTTTTGTTTACATGGAATCAATATATTTTGTTTACATAGAATCAATATATCTCATAACCTTCTGATATTCCATGGATCCGCCAAAGAGATCTAAGGCACTTCCGATTGTTACATTCAGCCTGTTTTTGCCCAGTTTTCTTAACTTTTCAAGATCACTGAAGCTTCCGACTCCTCCCGCGTAGGTGATCGGTATTTGGCCCCAGTTTCCAAGGATCGTAACCAGTTCCTCTTCTATTCCCTGCTGTTTTCCCTCAACATCCACTGCATGGATCAGAAATTCATCACAATATGCTGCCAGTTCATCCAAAAGCTGTTCTGTAATTTTCTGATCTGTGAAGTTCTGCCACCGGTCTGTTACGATGTAATAACCTCCATCTTTTTTCCTGCAGCTTAGATCCAATACCAGGTGATCCTTTCCTATTTTATTACAAAGCTCCGATAGCAGATCCAGACGAATTTTTCCTTCCTTAAAAACATATGACGTAACGATCACATGGCTTGCTCCTGCCTCAAGAAATTCTATCGCGTTCTCCGTATTTATTCCGCCTCCGACCATAAGTCCGCCAGGGTAGGCATTCAGTGCCTGTATTGCCTGCTTTTTTGTTATTTCATAATACGGACTGTCCTTTGCATTTAAAAGAATGATGTGCCCTCCATGCAGTCCTTCCTTCTTATATAGCTTTGCAAAAAAAGCTGCATCCTGTTCCGATACAAAATTCTCTTCCGCCAGATTGCCGGCATCTCTTAAGCTGCCGCCTACGATCTGTTTTACTTTGCCATTATGAATGTCTATACATGGTCGAAATTCCATTTTCTCTCCATCCTTTTTCTCTTTCATTCCGCTTATCATCTTTCATTCTGGTTTTATAACCAGGATTCCTATGTCAAAAGATTATGAAACAGACCTTTTGACACCGGAATCTGACTCGTCAGAAAATCCTTTTAAATAAGGTAAGCATCTTCTTTCTTTTTATTAACCATCCAAAAGATAACCTGATAAATTGCAAAAAGACAACGTAACCTGTTTTCTGGCTCCGCTGCCTTTTTTGACATCTTATCATACTTAAAATCATTTGTGAATATCCTTTTTTATTCGCTTTTTTTGTACTTTTCTATTAGCTTATTTTTGTCGAAATATTAGTATTTCTTATTAAACATATTTTTTTGTATTTCTTAGCTTATATATGATTGACATTGTATGTTTTTTTTGCTATGATACAGAACAATTAACGATACTTATTGAGATAAGAAAGAGAGGATAAAAGCATGAGTACAATTATCGGTGAAGGCATTACTTTTGATGACGTATTATTAGTTCCACAGTATTCAGAAGTAACACCAAATATGATTGACTTAACAACACATCTTACAAAAAAAATTGTTTTAAATATTCCTATGATGAGTGCCGCAATGGACACTGTTACTGAACACAGAATGGCGATCGCCATGGCAAGACAGGGTGGAATCGGTATTATCCACAAGAATATGTCCATTCAGGCACAGGCAGAGGAAGTAGATAAAGTAAAACGTTCTGAGAATGGTGTTATCACAGATCCATTTTTCCTCTCTCCTGAACATACATTACAGGATGCTGAAGATCTGATGCGTAAGTTCCGTATCTCCGGTGTTCCGATCTGTGAAGGTGGCAAATTAGTCGGAATCATCACTAACCGTGATTTAAAATTCGAAACGGACTTCACTAAAAAGATCAGCGAAAGCATGACATCCGAGGGACTTATCACTGCTCCGGAAGGAATTACTCTTGAAGAAGCAAAGAAGATCCTCGCAAAAGCCAGAAAAGAAAAGCTCCCGATCGTAGATAAAGATTTCCATCTTAAGGGACTTATCACAATTAAAGATATCGAAAAACAGATCAAGTACCCACTTTCCGCAAAAGACAGTCTCGGACGTCTTCTCTGTGGTGCCGGTGTCGGTATTACAGGCAACATGATGGAACGTGTGGACGCACTTGTAAAAGCTCATGTTGACGTTATCGTTGTTGACTCTGCACATGGTCATTCCCACAATATCTTAGAAGCAGTCAAGAAGATCAAAGCTGCTTATCCTGATCTTCAGGTAATCGCCGGAAACGTAGCAACAGGTGCTGCTACCCGTGATCTGATCGAAGCTGGTGCTGATGCTGTTAAAGTTGGTATCGGACCTGGTTCTATCTGTACTACCCGTGTTGTTGCAGGTATCGGTGTTCCACAGATCACTGCAATTATGGATTGCTATGCTGTTGCCAAGGAATATGGTATTCCAGTCATCGCAGATGGCGGTATCAAGTATTCCGGTGATATGACAAAAGCTCTTGCTGCCGGTGCAAATGTCTGCATGATGGGAAGCCTTTTTGCAGGATGTGATGAAGCTCCTGGTACATATGAGTTATATCAGGGAAGAAAATACAAAGTTTACCGTGGTATGGGTTCTCTTGCTGCTATGGAGAACGGAAGTAAAGACCGTTACTTCCAGGAAGGTGCTAAAAAGTTAGTTCCGGAAGGTGTAGAAGGACGTGTTGCATACAAAGGTACACTTGAAGATACTATCTTCCAGATGATCGGTGGTATCCGCTCCGGTATGGGATACTGTGGCTGCCCTACAATCGAAGACTTAAAAGAAAAAGGTCAGTTCGTCAAGATCTCTGCTGCTGCTTTACGTGAAAGTCATCCACATGATATTCATATTACAAAAGAAGCTCCAAACTATAGTATTGACGAATAGTATTTCTATCTTATATAATATATCGAAAGAACATATTTCCGGCATCTGTTTACAGGTGCCGGGAACTTTATTATAGCAACGGAAATTTTACATTTCCTGCAGAATAGTTGAGGTGAATTTATTTGGACTCGGGTTCCATATTACAGATTGTTATCCTGATAATCCTGCTTTTACTTTCCGCCTTTTTCTCATCCGCGGAAACTGCTCTTACGACATCCAACCGTATCCGGATGCGTTCTCTGGCAGAAGATGGCGATAAGCGGGCAAAACGTGTACTTCAGATCACAGATGACTCCGGCAAGATGTTAAGTGCCATTCTGATCGGCAATAATATTGTCAATCTGTCTGCGTCATCCCTGGCAACTTCTCTTGCAATCCGTATCTGGGGAAGTGTCGGTGCCGGAATTGCAACCGGAATCTTAACCATATTAATATTAATTTTCGGTGAGATTTCTCCTAAGACGATCGCTACGATCAACGCTGACAAGATTGCTCTTTCCTATTGCAATGTCGTCTATGCATTAATGAAGCTCCTGACGCCTGTTATCTTCCTTTTAAACAAGTTATCTATTGCCTTCCTGTTTTTGCTTAGGATCGATCCGAATGCGAACAACAAGGCTATGACAGAAGAAGAATTAAGAACCATTGTAGACGTAGGTAAAGAAACCGGTGTGATCGAGTCCGAAGAACATGAGATGATCAATAATGTGTTCGATTTTGGAGATGCCCAGGCCAAGGAAGTAATGGTTCCAAGAATCGATATGACCTTTGCCAATATCGACTGTACTTATGATGAACTGATTGATATCTTCAAAGAAGACAAATTTACACGTCTTCCTGTATATCAGGACACAACCGATAATGTTGTCGGTATCGTCAATATGAAGGATCTTCTTTTATACAAGGATACCTCTCATTTCTCGATCCGTGACATTATGCGTGAACCATACTTTACGTATGAACATAAGAATACCGCTGAGCTTTTCATGGAAATGCGTAAATCTTCCATCTCTCTTGCGATCGTTCTCGATGAGTACGGTGCCACTGCAGGTCTTATCACATTAGAAGATCTTCTTGAGGAGATTGTCGGTGAGATCCGTGATGAATATGATACAGACGAGGAAGATCCGATCATTCAGCTCAGTGAACGCGAATATCTCGTTCTTGGTTCAACTAATCTTGAGGATCTGAGTGAAAAATTAGACCTTAACTTCCAGTCGGATGATTATGATACGATTGGCGGCTACCTTATCGGTCTTTTAGATCATCTTCCAGAAAAGAATGAGATCATCATTACCGATGATGATGTCCTCCTTCGTGTAGAACAGATGGATAAGAACCGTATTGAAAAAATCTATATAAAGAAACCTGAAATCAAACAGGAAAATTCTTAATTTTAAGGTCTGTGCACTGGCACAGACCTTTTTTATGTAATAGGAAACTTCGTTTCCATTCTACTGTTATTTTATTCTGTTGTCAGCTTTTTCTTCATCTGTGCTCCACTTAACGCATAGCGCATTTTTTCCTCATCAAACAGGTAAGTCCATCTGTAATTTTTATGATCCGGTAATTCCAGAAAAGAATAGAATCCATGATCTTTTATATTCTGTGTCCACTCTGATCCATCTTCTGTCGGCAGAAGCAATGCATATGTCATATAATCCATTGCTGATTTCTCCCGGATCGTTTTTTCCATACTTTCCCTGATGATCGTCTGCTCTTCTTCCGTCAATCCATTGCCTTTGTTTACCAGCTCCTTTAACAACACCATCTCCTGCAATTTTTCTTTCTGATCCTGTGTTGTCTGATCAAACATAAAAGCAATCTGTTCCATGAAATGCTGATGTACTTTCTCCTCTGCGATTTTCAGACTTCCATCTGCATACTCTTCTCTCAGCTGATCTGCAAGAGCATCTTCTGCTGCCCGGTCAAAAATCCTGTTATATAACTCCATTGTGAACTGAGCCTCTCTATCATAGTGATAACGTAAATCAGTCCTTAATACCATACACAGAAAAAGCATTATAAATAATATACTCCAGTTAGAAATCCTCATATCTTACAGTACCTCCGTAAAATACATTCACCGTATCATCTTTTATCCACGGGATTTCAAAAAGACCTTTCTTTTTGACAATGGCAGACCGTACATAATCTCCACGTTCAAACCAAAAAGAATCCTCCTTTTTTAACTGTTCTATAATGTCACTTTCATCTGAAAAAGCACTCACATAAGTATACGTTCCATCTTCTAACACGATTTCTTTCTGTTCTCTCAAAAGATGGATCTCATAAATTCCAGACACACCAGAAACCTCCCTGCATAGCTGCTCATACATATCCATGGTGAGAAATCCTGTATTGCATATACTGTCCACAAATTCCGTATTTACCGTCATAAGATACATCTGCTCCGCAGACTTTGCACGTTCAGCCATGTATAAAAATGGAATTCCTGTAAAAACGATCGCTGCAAATAAAATGGCAGCAACTTTTCCAAATATATCATCCATAATTTAGCCGCCTTCTTTTTCATTCGCCTGCCAGGTTACTACCGGTCGCTGATTCCGGTTGCGTATTTCGACCTGCTTTGCGATATCATTTCCGGCAGCAGCTGCACTCTGTGCCAATTCTGCTGCCAATATAAATGCTGCCAGTGCTGCTCCCATTAAAAGTCCTTTTAATCCTTCTTCCATTGAAATCCCTCATTATACCTGTGAAAAAACAATCCCGATAATTGTACCGTTGATATCCTTGATAATGCTTCCCTGGAATCTTGCAGTCGGATTAATGTACTTCTCACTCGCTACGTCCTGTGCACTTTTATAACTGTTGTCTAACTGTTTTCCAAGTTCTCCCTTCTCCGGATCAAAATTGTAGTTGTAATATGTCTTATTCTTATTGGTCTGAACAAGAATTCCCATTGTCTCATCACTGAATTTGCGGATCACATTCAATACTTCACTTCCGGATACTTTTGTTCCGTCATACATCGTTTTGGATGCATCTGTGAATTCAGCCTGCAGCTGATTGATCTGTCCTGTCCCTTCGGATGCGGTATCCCTCGCTTCTCTTGCGATGTAAAATCCGAGACTGATAATAATACATGTAATAATAATTCCTGCTGCTAACATTAAACCTTTTAAACTATTTTCCATAAAAATATCCTTTCTTCTTCAAATTTTTCAATTTTTTCTTCAATTTTTCTTCAATTTTTTTAATTTCAGAGTCGTATGATTCCTTCCGTCTAGAAAAACCCCTGCATTCCCTGGCTGTAAAAGCTTAACTCGCTCAACCCCTCTGCCACGAATGGGATCACCATTTTCACCATAATAAGCAGAAAAAACGGAATATATGCGATCATTCTTGCCAGTGCAACACATTCACTCTGATAATGATTCTGTTCCTGCGTGTACTTCTTCAGGAAATATTCCCTTTCCTTTTCCAGCCCCATAAAAGCTTCCCCAACCGGGAGCTCTTCACAGAATTCCAGTGCATCGCAGATTCTTTGTACCGGTTCATCCGGTATCTCTTTTTTCAATTTTTGTAAAGTTTTGCTTCTGTGATAAGAAAAATGATCGACTGCCTCTGCGATCTGCCCCCTGAAAATCTCAGCAAAATTCTCCATATGTACCAGAATATCTTCCACTGTAATACGTTCATAATGGATCATAAGAAGCGTTACTGTTTGTAAACGCAGACTTTCGGTCATTCTTTTTTCCCTGATCTTCCACTCTCGTGCGGCGAGCTGTATCTCCGGAATTACTGCTGCAGTGCACGCAGCCAGAATTGCAAAGATCACACTATACCACTGCATTTTCATCTTTTGATAACGCTCTGCCTGGGAAATCATCGCTGTTTCCAGTTCTTTTTGTGCTTCTTCCTTATCACTGATGCCCAGTACTTCCAGAAGCTCTTTCCACAGAACCTGCGTATCCGGCAGCATACCCTCTCCTGTTCTTTCCTGACTTATCATGTCACAGATAAGAATCTCATATAGTTCATCCGCCCGTCCCTGTTGTTCTCTGTCCAAAACCATTCTGCGGTATTGCGGAATATGATTCTCTGCCAGGATCACACTCTTTCCCGCGTTCTGATAAAACACCAAAAAGAACATCACAACGAAAAAACCGGCAAGAAAAAAACATACCTTTCTGACCAGGAATTCTCTGATATTTCCAAACCCCTGCAGCTTTTTTAATTTTTCATTTTTCTTCAGGCACCTCGTATAATTTTTCTTTATATACCGGTCTATGCCTTCCTGGATCCACGGATATTCCAGCAACCGTCGTTCCAGCATATATTTTTTGTCTGCCTCATCCATTGGAAGCATTAACCACATGATCGTACGATATACCGCATAGGTAGCCAAAAATAAAATCAGTGTTCCCAGTATTCCAAAATTACCATGATAATACGATTGCAGACCATCCGATACAGACATCGCCCATCTCTCTGTCAAAGGAAGTGCAAAAAATGGCAATAGTGCCAGCAGATCCAATCCAAGGAATCCATGCATTTTTGTCCTGCATAGTAAAAGATTCTGTCTTATCTCCTCTTTTAAATACTGCATATTCTTCTGGAATACAGAATTTCCTTCTGACTGCTCATCGCCATCTTCTTCAATAATACCGCAGATTGCCCTATATTCCTTCACATAGGGATGTTCTTCCGGCAAAACGATCTCTTCCTTTTCTTCTACTTCAAAAGAGGCTTCTTCAATATTCTGCGTTTTCCCATATGCGACCATCAGTTCTGAGAGATAATGTTCAAACTTCTCCTCTCCTGTCATCGTTTTACGGAACAGTTTTTTCTTTCTGTCATAGAAAAGGAAGACAGCAAAAAGTATTATGCAGCATAGGAGATTAAATATCCACATTTAAAAATTCCTCTCTTTCCTGTTTTGTCAGCCACTTTTCCATCTCTTTTCTTGTTCCGCTGCTGATTCTTCCCTTCTGTACATACCCTTTTCCGTCATAAACCAGCAATTCGACGATGCGGCATCCATCCGGACTTTCTGCATCCTGTACAATTTCATTTATCCGCTCGATATAACGTTCTCCTTCTCTGCTCATATGAAGATGTACATCAAATCGCACGACTTCCACGACCTGTTCCAGAGCAACTTTCTCAGACTGGAAGCTCCCTTCTTTTAACAGGCTGTTACGCAGAGAAAGTAAAAGGCTTCTGGTCGTTTTGGCATGATGTGTGAAAATAGTAAAAAGAGAACCGGTCTGTCCGCTTTCAATCATCCAGGACGCGACCTTTGCACTGACGACTTCCCCGATAATGCTGACTGCACCATCGGTTTTCTTCTGAACCTCCAATGCTTCCCAGCCTCCGATCCCGCCTTTGTGCTGTACATCAGCAGTCTCACGGAAAGTAACAATATTCCTGTCACCATAGCGTTCACGCAGATGAAGTTCGAATGCCAGTTCCAGTACGCGGATCGTGTATTCTTGCGGTATCTCCTCAACCATGGATGTTAACAGCGTCGTCTTTCCGCATCCCTGCATACCGGTGATCGCCGTCACCTGGCATCCTTTCATAAGCCATTTCAGCAAAGTTACCGGAAGTGCGGCATTTTCACCCGTTACCAGCTGTTTTAGAGAAATATCCGGAATATTATCTAACTTACGCACAAAAAACATCCAGTTTTCAGCAAAGTCCGGTCTTGCGGCAACAACTCTTGCATGATCTGCCATTTCATGCACCATATAGCCTTTTTTTCTGGAAATCTCACCAGGTTGATGATAACGGCACAGATTTCTTGCAATCCGTTCCATCTCTTCTTCTGACTCAAAATCCAGAAACGGAAGTGCAATACTTCTACCATGATAGAAAATCCATGCACTGTGATAATCCCCTGCTTTTCCGGAAACACCTCCTGAGACTCCATCGATTTTCATATCACGGATCTCATCAATTGCACCTAACCCCTTGTAATAGGCATATACCTTCTGTGAAAGGAGCTCCAGCTGTTCGATAAAAGAAAGCGGTCTTGCCCTTCTTGCATAAAGCAGTTCCATCTCTTCACCACTGATATAGTTCCTTCCATTTTGCAAAAATCCACCATCGCAGATCAGATGTTCCAGTGCCTCCATCTGGTATTCTTTCTCATATAAATAAAGCAAAATGTCAAACATCGTATCCTCTCTTGCCAGCCCCTCTCTGGAAAATAGAAATGTTTCATTTATTTTTTCCTCATCCATCAAAAGACTGTTCAGAAGAAATTCTTCAATAAAAGTGATCAGATATTCTTTTACATTTCTGTTTCCGGTTCCCGCAGCTTTTAAGTTTCTTCGCAGATCCTCTTTTTGTCTTTCCAGACGCGTCATCTGCTTTTCATCCAGCTTCAATTCGTATAGATTCCTTCGCAGAATCTGATTCACGTGTTCACTTACCTTCTCCACGAGTTCCTGTCTCTGTATGATCTTCTTCTCCATCCTGTGTTAAATTTTGCATCAGAACCTGCACCGCACGCTCCAGTTCCTCAAAAAAGTAATCCCGCATGTCGGTCGGCAGCAATGTCTTCTTCCCTTTCATATATTTGTCTAATTTTCCAAGATTACATGCCAGCTGAAATTCCGGATTATATGGAACCACTCCCAGCTTTTCCGGTGCAATCCGGTATATTCTGTTAATGTTCTTCTTGTTATATATGGAATCTTTCTGATAACTGCTGATAAAATAGACTGTCTTGCCTGCCAGCTCCTGCTGGTTTGCAAAGAAATGATCGAGTCCCTTCGAAGACTGCCTGAAATTAACAACTACCAGGTCTGCCTTCTTCATCTGATCCTTCGTCCATTCATCCTGTTCAGTGCCGCAATCAATAAACGAGAAATCCATCATTTCATCGGTAAGCTCTATTACCTGTTCTAAAATCTTCTGCCGCTCCCCCGGATAATATTCACTCAAAACATGATTTCCCTGTGGCAGACAGTATAGTGCCCCTTTTCCGATGATCTGTAACGCTTCTTCCAGATGATTTCTTGTGATAGCTCCTTCTTTTCCTGCGGTAAGAAGATAATCCATCCCCTTTAAGGCATAGTAAGAACAGTCTTCCTTTACCAGATGATCTTCTCTGCCTGTAAAATTAACCGACAGATCCCTAAGCTGCTTTCCTGTCTGGATCAGTGCAACTTTGCAGGATCGTCTGGAAGCTAACATCGTTGCCGCAGCGATCATGTTAGAGGTCGTTCCACAATCCTGTTCTTCACTCCAAAAAACAATCTTCAAAGACATTCCCCCCTTTTCGCACGGCGCATGCCGTTTACAATCTCACGAAACTCACACTCTGAGATTGTTCTGCACAAGTGAAGAAGAACCTTCTCAAATTCTCTGGATAAATTCAGAAAATTATGATATCCGTCATACTGCATCATCATCCTGCAGCACTCGTCCTCTTCCGAAAAAGGCAGAAAAAGCCTTTCTAAAATAAAACAGTTGTCATCCGGGATAAATTTTCGAAACCCTTTCATGCTCATGTAGCTTCGACAGAAATTGCGAAACAGAATGCTTACCGGGATCCTTGTTCCTGCCACAAGGTCTCTGTACTTCTCCAGTTCGTATTTCTCACACATGATCACACATACCAGTTCATCACAATTTGCAAATGCTTCCTCGTCGGGCCAGCTGCCAAGATTAATGATCGTATAATCATAATCACCGTCCCGCCACAGCACACTTTCCGTCTGTGTCCTGTAATCCACATTCTTGTACGTAATAATACTCATTGCTTCGTCTGGTCTGGGTATGCAGAATCTCATCTTCTGCTCGAATGAATTGTCAATGATGAGAACACGGCTCTTCATGTTCTCCAAGATGCTGCCAAGATAGATACAAATATCTGTCTGCTCGCAGCCGTATATGCCAATTATCTTATGCTTGCTCACTTCCTGCCTCCTAAACTGATGCACGGATGTTCCTCGATAATCAACATTTATTTGAAAAAGATGTGCTTATCTTACTTCTTTTCCCTACATATGTAAAGACTATTTTTGAATTTTATATATTTTTAATATTTTCTGCTTTATTTTTCTATTTTTTATTTTCTTTCTGCTTACTTTTATATATAATAAATTGCGTAACTAAAACAGCTTATCCAAGGAGGCTTTATGAAAGACTTTATTATAACAACAGATACAACCACCGATTTACCGGCGGACTATATCAGTGAACATCATATCGGCATGATGTCCCTGCCATATACGATTGAAGGAAATACCTACACATGGGAGCATTCCCTTCCTGAAAAAGAATTCTATACTATGATGCGGAACGGATCTCTTCCAACCACATCACAGGCAAACCCACAGGAGGCTTCGGATCTTTTTGAGACGATCATAAAGGAGCAGGATGTCCATATTCTCCATATTGCATTTTCATCCGGTCTCAGCGGTACTTACAACAGCTGCCGCCTTGCTGCCATGAATCTTTCAGAAAAATATCCTGACAACAAAATCATTGTCATAGATTCTCTCTGTGCAAGCATGGGGGAGGGACTTTTGGTTCATAAGGCAGTTACGATGAAAGAAAACGGAAAAAGCATGGAAGAGATTGCCGAATGGCTGGAAGAAAATAAATTACATATCGTTCACAATTTTACTGTTGATGATCTTTTTCACCTTTATCGCGGCGGACGTGTTTCCAAGGCTGCTGCGATCGTCGGAAGCATGATCAGTTTAAAACCTGTTCTTCATGTTGACAATGAAGGTCATCTGATCCCTCTTTCCAAGGTTCGCGGACGTAAAAAATCCCTGATCGCACTCGTTGACAGTATGGAAAAACAGATTGGTTCCTGGCGTGATAAAAATGATGTTGTTTTTATCTCGCATGGTGATTCTTACGAAGATGCACAGTTTGTTGCAGATCTGATCAAAGAGCGTCTTGGTATTGACCGGTTTATGATCCACACGATCGGTCCTACAATAGGAGCACACTCCGGTCCTGGAACGATCGCACTGTTTTATATGGGAGATTATCGTTAACAGACGAAGAAAACGTTGTTTTTGCGAATGCTTCATTCTCTAAATGGAAAAGGGCTATGCACTGTTTTTAACATATTCAGTGCATAGCCCCTTTACTTTCTTTTTTTAATTTGTTTTCTTTTTATAGCTTTCTAAAACATTATAAATCTCTTCTTTTTCCGGCATCACACGCAGTGCACCTTTTTTCGTTGTAATAAGTGCTGCAGCAGCATTTGCGGTCTGAAGCATTTCACATACTTGTTTTCTTGATAAATTGAGTCCATGATCCAGTACATAATTAATAACACATCCCATAAATGTATCACCTGCACCTGTTGTTTCAATTGTCGTTTCCATATGATATGCCGGCATTTGTATGCATTCGTTATTGACATATGCTATACTTCCCTCTGCACCAAGTGATACTAATATCAGTGGAATATTATATTTATCATGCAGATACCTGACAGCTTTTTCATAATCCCGGATAGACGTAAACCATTGAATTTCATTATCAGATATCTTTAAAATATCGCACTGGCTTATTCCATATTCTGTCTGTGCTTTTGCATCTTCCATATTTCCCCACAGCGGTTCTCTTATATTGGGATCGAATGAAATCATGGCACCTGCACTTTTAGCAATTTCTACAGCTGTCTTAGTCGCTTTTCTGCACTCTTCATGAGTCATTGACAATGTTCCGAAATGAAATAATTTACAATTTGACAGCAGATCCCTGTTTAAATCTGATTCTGTCAGCATCATATCAGCACCGGGTTTTCTGTAAAAGGAAAAATCTCTGTCCCCATCCGCTTTCGTATGTACAAAAGCCAGTGTTGTATTCACATTATAATCCACACACAGGCCCTGCGTATCGATTCCAAGTTCTTCCAATGTCTCTCTTAACAATTCTCCGAACATATCCTGCCCTATCTTACCTATAAAAGCAGTTTCCTTCCCAAATCGTTTCAACATTGCAAGAACATTGCAAGGTGCACCGCCCGGATTAGCTTCAAACATTCTATTATTTTGTCTGCTTAATCCATTTTCAGTAAAATCAATTAATAATTCGCCTAATGCTACTACATCATATGTTTTCATAAAGCTACCTTCCTACCTTGGCCATCTGTCTTTTTTATCCATTAAAGGAATAAATTTCTGATGTGGTTCACTCTGATACCAATATGCTACACTTGCGACATCATCCTGTCTCTCAAATAACCCTTTATAGCATACACCAATCTGTTGGATCGTCACTTTCAAATTTTCTTCAAAACAAATTGGATCCTGCAAATGCCATCTGTAAAATCCTCGCATTGGTGGACAATCATCATTATGATATGGGTTGTGCACTAATTCATCATGTGCTGAATAATAAGGATATCCTAAAAACGGAGAATTGTATGTCTGTTCTACCGTTTTTCCGTTTACCTGATGTGCAAAACTCCATGATCCACCAAAATAATCTTCTGTTCCAGTGCCACAAATGGTCGGATACTCTTCATCTCCGTCAATATAAAATTTAACCTCACCTTCTCCCCACCAATATCTCTCAAGTGTTGTCAATGCAAGATATGTACCGATATAATGTCCTTTTCCTTTCACATTGTCCAAAATAACATAATCATTTGCAATTTCTGTAATTTTTTGACGACGCCACTGAGCATGGAAATAAGCTGTGTCTTCTGGTAATTCATCGTATAAGCAGTAATCTACCTGATAAAAAAAGGCCGGAATAGGATTATCATGCTGATTTTCCAATGTGATCCGTGCTTTCTTACGGAATGGCATTTGAAAATAACTGTTAAATCCTCTGTTAGGAATTACTGCTATCGGTAATGATGTCACTATACATTCCCTTGCAAAACCGCAGCAGAAAAAATCACCCAGCGGACTTTCAACAGATGGAACTTCCTCGTCATCCCAGTACATGCGAAGTACCAGGTCACGAAGTACATAACAGTCTGCATCAGATGTCTTATTATCAACTGTGATCCAGATATGCTGAATCATACCTGGTCCATCCATTTCGGCTAACACTACCGTTTCATTTGGCATAATATTTTTCAAACATGGACTGCCTTTTCTTGAAGGTCCCAGATGGCTTGCCGCCATTCCGCCTTTTCCTTTTTCTCCAGTTGGATTTTCCGCATTTATAGCTCTTGATCTTCCATTTCTTAATCTGAAAATTTCTGACATTGTTCTAACCTCCACTTATTGTTTCACACCGCCTGCCATAACACCTTCCATAATTTGCTTTTCAAAAAGAAGTACAAAAATAATTATTGGCAGCAGGATGATACAGCCAACTGTACTTATCAGATCCCACGGCATACTATATGATGTTTCTCTCGGAATAGTTGTGATAGCAACACTCAATACCTCAATTTTCTGTGCAAAAAACAGTGGTGTAAATAAATCATTCAGACAATTGATGAAGTTGATAATCAATATCGTAGCAACTGCCGGTTTCATCAAAGGAAGCGTAATATGAAACAATTTCTGGAACATATTAGCTCCATCTATTTCTGCTGCTTCATCCAGAGAAACAGGAATTTCACTTAAGAAATTACCTAATATCAACATAGTAAATGGAATCAGCGAACTTGTATACATAATGACCAAACCCGGAAATGTATCAATTAATCCAAAGTTTTTCATCAAATCATACAATGGTCTTGCTGTCACGATCCCCGGAATTAAAGCTGATGCTACTATCGCTGCATACACAAATGTGAGTCCTTTTGACGAATACCGGGTAAATGCATAAGCTGCCATTAAACAGATAACTGTTGATAAAATCAATGAAAAACCTGTAATGATTGCGGTATTTAAAATTTTTTCTCCCAGATTCATCTGTGTAAAAATTCTGACATAATTATCCAATGTCGGATGTTGCGGTATATAATGAATCGGTGAGCTAAACAGCTCTTCTGCCGGTGAGATAGATGATGTAAAAATCCAAAGCAGCGGAAGTAAAATAATAAAAGCGACTATCAATATCAATAACCATTTGAACGCTGTCACCAGAATTCTTTTTGTTTTTGATTTCATTTTCAACCTCTCCTTCTCATTTTAATCGAACTTCTTTATTGCCTTAAGCTGTATGAAACTTAAAATTGTCATGACAATAAACAGACAAACAGCAATTGCAGATGCATATCCCAGATTCAGATTTGTAAATGCTTCCTGCATAATTCGATACGCCAACAGAGATGTTGAATCTCCCGGTCCACCTGATGTCATAGCATATACTAAATCAAAGCTGGTCAGACGCCACATTGTAAAGAAAATAGAAAGGCTTAATATTGTTTTCATTATATTTGGCAATGTAATTGAGAAGAAAGCACGAACAGGCCCTGCTCCATCAATTTTAGCTGCCTCATAAATGTCCGCTGACAGGAACTGTAATGCTGCAAGCACCAAAATTGAAAAGAACGGTAAATCTTTCCATAAATCCACTGCAATGACTGCTCCCTGTGCCGATCCTGCATGAACAAGCCAATCATAGTGAAAATCCGGTACGAATCTTCGGATTAAATCGTTAATTAATCCATAAGCATCATTGAATGCCCATCTCGCAGCAAGTCCTGCTACTACCATGGGCATTGCCCATGGTATAAGTACAATTGTTCGCAGGAATTTTTTTCCTTTAATCTTCATATTTAACATTAACGCAAGAATCACACCTAATATCAAATGGAAAAACATGGATACTGCTGTAAATATCACAGTAAATCTGATAGAAGATAATAATTTCTGATCCTTGAATATCCTTAGATAATTTGCCAGCCCAACAAACTGAAAATCATTTCCCTTTAACAAACTCATGTCATAAGTACTGTTTATAAAGGTCATAATGATCGGATAAAGCGTAGTAAATACTCTTACAAGCACAACCGGAAGTACCAGAAGCCATGCTATCCACAATCCTTTTGTCTTCTTTTCCATTGATTTTTACCTCCTGTAAAGCATGAATGCACGATCTATTACTTTATTACATATGTATCAACTGCCTGTTGTGCTTTTTCACAAAATGTCTCTAATGTCAGCTCGTCAGAAACATATTGCTGGAATAAGGAACCCATTTCACTGATAAATTCCATTGCCTGTGGTGCCATCGGACGTGCAAGAAGTTCTGTATTGTCCACATATTCTTTTATCTCATCCAGACCCGGCAGATTCATTGCTGCCAGTTCATCGCTTTCCAGAACATCTGTTCTTGCAGGAAGTCTCATTGTCATTTCTGTGTAATCAAGCTCTCCCTGTTCACTTGCCGCATATTCAAGGAATTTCTGTGCTGC
The DNA here is from genome assembly GCA_934292805.1 of uncultured Roseburia sp. Classification (GTDB taxonomy): domain Bacteria; phylum Bacillota; class Clostridia; order Lachnospirales; family Lachnospiraceae; genus Roseburia. The sequence goes on from CAKQXQ010000022.1 coordinate 32,753, forward strand.
TTTTTTATTTTTTGATGCACTGTTGAGTACATATCCCCATGTAGATATATAAGCTGACTTCTTTTCAAATGTTGGCATAGGTGCTATATGCTGTTTATCCGGGCCATATTTTCCGGAATTGACAAAAGTCTGAATCGCACCTACATACATAAATATTGATGCGTACTCTCCATCAAAAAATTTCTGCATCATCGGATCATACTGATCTGCCAGCTGGGAGATTGGTGTTTCATTTTTCTTCATCATATCGTACATAAATTTGACAGCTTCCTGTGTTTTAGGGTTTGTCCAATCATAGTAATCACCGCCAAACAGGTTTACAAATGTTCCGATTGAATTAAATACATATGTTTTTTCCCAGGCATCTCCATATCCGTACTTGCCATCTGCTGAATTCGCTTCAACATATTTTTCAAAATCTTCCTTTGTCTTAATCTCTGTAAGACCTGCATTTGCCATCTTTTCTTCATCTACCCAGAAAGCAAGAACATCCATAAAGCATGGCACAGAATAAACATTATCGCCTGCCATTGTCATCTCCTGCATATATTTCTGTGGGAAATTTTCCATGACTTCCGGGGTCATAACCGTATCCTGAAGCGGTTCCAAATATCCGGTATTCTTAAATGCACTCATCATTTCATCATTAATTGTAATGACATCAATGCTGTCATCTCCGGATGAAAGAATTGTTGTTATTTTTGCCTGACGGTCATCCGTATTCGTCGGACATGCAATTGTTTCAATTTCCAAACCAGTTGCCTCTTCCGCTTTGCGGATATACTCATCAAAAGCTTTTCCATAAGTTGTATCCTGTGTCATTAAGGTAATCTTATTTGAGTTTTCATTCTGCTCAGCCTCAGAATTTCCTCCGGACTTTCCACAGCCTCCACATAGTCCGGCAATCATTGTTACGGTAAGTAATACACTGATCATTCTTCTTTTCATTTCTTAACCCTCCGTTATTTAAATTGTACATTTCAGCATTGACTGCTTTTTGTTGATATCATCATAAAAAAACACACGTTAAAAATAAATATATTTTTTTATGTATATTTTATAATTTTTTTCGTTTTTTTAGCAAATTATTGTATTTTTTTATTTCTTTTATTAAAATTAATCAATGGAAGGAGTGACAACATAATATGAAGCTATTCACCTCATTAATCAATACAATAAAAGAACATTTTCGTTTAAAACTGATCATTTGCTTTGTTACCTGTGCTATACTTCCCCTGCTTATCCTTGGGGCAATATCTTATAAAATATCCTATAGTATGGCGAAAAGCAATATCTTAAAAGAAACGAAAATAGCCTGTGAAAAGAATCAGGCTATGCTTGAAAACCGAATGACGCAAATAGAAAATCTGGCAGACTCTATCCACTTTAATTTGAGTGTATTATGCTCAACACCGGAACTGCCTGTGTCAAAATACCTTGACACTCTGTCTTCTGTAAGAAACAATGTTACTTCAATGGCTGATTCCTTTCATATTTATCATATTAATATCTTTTTGCCGGATGATAGTTTTGCCTCTGACGAAGGTCTTACTTTCTGTCCTTTATCAGCACTTGAAAACTACAATGTACAGTTGAGTGATTTTTCAAATCAGGGAATTGCTCCTAAATGGATTTTTCGGAAACAAATTAACTTTCCATATATGGTAAGTAAAAATGAAAATCCTTCCGGTGTATTCTCCTGCTATAGATCTGCACAGGTTAATTCACAGTCTTATTGTTTTGCCATTCACATAACAAGCGACGAATTAAGCTACTACTTAAACAGTTTTCCGGCAGATAACCCTTCGCTTTCTTACATAGTCAATACTGAAGGCATTATTTTATCAAGTACAGATGAAAAATTACTTGGCACTTCTTTATCAGACGAAAAACTTAATGCAATTGCAAACAATATGAAAGCTGCTCATTTCTCGTACGATAATTGCGAAGTAATATCTGTACCTGTACATAACCAGTTATTTCTGGTTACTGAAACTCCGGATTATTATATCCGTGAAAGTTCTTCCATACTTGTGAAAATGATATTTATTTGTTTCATGATCATTGTTCCTTTGACTATGTTTTCCATCATCTGTGTGGCTGATCAGATGACAAATAAAATTAATCACTTATCTCATTCAATGTCGGAAATTAATATGAATGATGTGATCGATGCTACACAGATCAACAATTTAGTCCCTTCAAATTCTACTCACCTGGATGAAATTGATACATTAACAGTCACCTGTGCGAACATGATCACCGAGCTGAATTCCAGCTTTGAGAATAACCTGCATTTAAAAATACAGGAGGAAAAACTGAATTATCAGTTGTTACAATCACAAATCAATCCACACTTTCTGTATAACATTTTAGCATCTGTCCAAAATCTGTTATCTTTAGGAGAAATCAGTAAAGCAGATAAAATGTTATCTGATTTATCACGTTTTTATAGAGGCTTACTACGCACCTCTAATGATCTGATTCCAATAAAAAAGGAATTGGAAATTGCACAATTATATATGGAGATGGAGGCTCTGTGCAAAGATAATTTGTTTGACTGGGATATCTATCTGGAAGATGGAATAGAAAATTTTCTTATTTGTAAGTTCACATTACAACCGATATTAGAGAATTCCATTCAACATGGTTTAAAAGGAAATGGCACTCCTATGCATATCCATATTTCCATTACCTATGATGATGACATGATCGAGATTCTTATTTCTGATAATGGAATTGGTATATCTGCTGAAAAACTGAATGAAATTCAAGAGAGCATTGAATCAAAACATATCCACTACGAGAAGCACTTCGGAATCAGCAATATAAATTCACGTATAAGTTCGTCTCTGCAGGGACATGGCACACTTAAAATAGAGAGTTCTAAAGATTCCGGGACAGCAATTTATATCAGAATTCCGCAATTACTGGAGGATGACTAATGTATAAAATTATGATCATAGATGACAACCATATATCTGTTGATGGTATTTGCCATAACATTAACTGGCCTGCTTTAAATGCAGAAGTCATTTGCAAAGCATATGACGGTCAGCAGGCTCTTGATTTTTTACAAAATAATACTGTTGATTTAATTATTTCCGATATTGAAATGCCGCAGTTAAATGGCTTATCACTCGCCCAAAATGCCTTAAAAATTAATTCATCCATAAAAATAATACTTATCAGTGCTTTCGATAAATTTGAATATGCCAGGCAGGCTATACGTCTTGGTGCTTTTGACTATATAGAAAAGCCTCTTGATTATTCTTATCTGGAAAAAATTATTCATAACGCACTTGATATGCTTGACAAAGAGCAGAGAAACCTTGAAATATTAAAAAAAAGCCGTCCCATCATGGTTGATAATTTCTTTCATAAATTAATACTGTCCTCAAGTGATGAAGCTCGATTTACACTTGCAAATTATACAGATTATCTTCAATTAAAATACGACTATCATTGTTTTCAGGCTATTGTGATCCGAATACAAAATGCTTCAGAAATCAAAGATAACTATGGTATTGAAGAGTATCACATAAAGCTGATGAGTTTGTCAGATACCATAGAAGATCTTTTCAGGGATCATTTTTCCCTTGTTCATACGTTAACGACTTTTGATGAAATTGTTCTGTTGATCGGTCACAATTATCCTAATCAAAAAAGCTTTTACAATATTTCGTACGAACTGTTAGAGAAACTAATACAGCTTTATAAAAATAATTTTTTCGAATTAAATATTGGGATTGGTAGTATTGTCAAATATCTGTGGTCTTTGTCTGTTTCGTATTCCAGTGCTTTAAAATCTTTGGAATACCGTTTTTTCTTTCCGCAGAAAAATATATTTACAATTAGTGATACAAACGACAAAGATTATTCTGTAGAATTATATGATATTTCAGGAACTGAAGAATTGATACAATTTTTATGCAAAAATGATTTAGAAGGAATCGAAAAATGGATTCGTACATTTTCCGAAGGTTTAATCAATAATTACAAAAGTAAACAATTTATATTTTTACAAATTTATCAGCTTTTAGGGCATTTATTAAAATTTCTTTGTGACATGGGTATGAATATCAATGACATGGAAAAAGATATTATTAAAACATATCAATGCCTTGATTCTTTCTCGACAAGCACGGAGATTTTCCAGTGGCTTTCGAGTTTATGTCAGGCAATATCTAATAAAATTAATCTTTCAACACAAAGCCATCAGGAACATGTTTGTACAGCAACTATGGATTACATATACCAACATTATCAGGACAATACACTATGCCTAAATGATATTGCTGACAATGTCAATATCAGTCCGGCCCATCTCAGTGCCCTGTTTAAAAAACATCGCCAGCAAAATATTTCTGATGTGATTACGGATATCCGCATTGAAGCTGCATGTAATCTGTTAAAAAATACAAATCTTTCATTAAAAGAAATTAGTTCCAAAGTAGGATATTCAAATCAGTACTATTTTAGTTCATGTTTTAAAAAGAAAACTGGTAAAACACCTTCATCGTATCGATAACATTTACTGATAAAGCCCGCAGACTGCGGGCTTTATCGTTATTTAATACATTGCCAGAATCATCTGTGCAGCCTCAACCAGACTTCTGCTGTAATCCATACTGTTTTTCTGCAAATATCTGAAGGCTTCCGGTTCGGTCATTCCATTTCGCTCAATAAGTATCGCCTTAGCCCTGTCTATGATCAGTCTTTCTTCCGGACTACGCTGTATTGGTCCTTTCTTTTTTTTCTTTCTGCCACTTCCATATCCCGGCAACAGCATTTCAATCGTTGCTATAATATCAGAAGCATGAAAAGGAACAAGCAGTTTTACACAGCGATTGGAATATGTCTCCATCGAAGCATCCTTTGTGAGTACGATCATACCAAATCCGGATGGGAGATACTCAGACAGCTCTGTATAATTCATATCCTTCAATCTCTGAGTGCAGATTACCACTCCACAGTCTCTGTCATTGGCCATTCTAAGCACCTCAGAGCCCCGGGAACATAGTTCTACATCCATCATCAGACCGCTGCTTTTGATGACCTCAGCCATTTTGTTTGCATCTTCTGCTCTGGGCATTGCTAAAATTATACTGCCCATATGCTCCTGCCACTCAAAATATGTGTAAATATACTCACATCGAGATAATGTAAACTCTCACGAGTTTTACTTACTGTTTCTCCGTGTATGCTTTTGATTGACCGAAATCATATCTACTCACAGGTTCTTGTACACTCCACAGTCGTAAATTCCCGAAATAGCCTTCGGTACACACTTACATTT
>CAKQXQ010000023.1 GCA_934292805.1 uncultured Roseburia sp.
ACTGGGCACATGTTTTCGACTTCCTTAGTGTAAATCATTTTAAGTCTCCTTTCACATATAAATAGATATGTCATCTGTAGAAACATCGTTAGATGCTTAACATACTTAAGTTATTCTCGCACATTTTTTCTGATTCGTCTAGTCTATTTTATGGTTTCATTATAATTTTTTTGTAAAATCAGTTCATAACCAATGTTCTGCTTTTATAATCAGTGATGTCTATTGCTTCTGTACGATTTCATTTCCTTTTTTATAAATGGAATTTGCAGGAACCACTCCCCTTACGCAGGATAATGGATATACATTTGTATGGCTTCCAATGACAGTACCCGGATTTAAGACAGAATTACATCCAACCTCAACGAAATCGCCAAGCATTGCACCAAATTTTTTCAATCCGGTCTCAATCTGTTCTCCGGTTGTCTTATCTTTTACTACGACTAATGTTTTGTCAGATTTTACATTCGAAGTAATGGAACCTGCTCCCATGTGGGATCTGTATCCTAAAATAGAATCACCAACATAATTATAATGTGGAACCTGTACAGAATTGAAAATAATGTCATTTTTTAATTCCGTGGAATTTCCGACAACAGAACCTTTTCCGACGATCGCACTTCCTCTTATGAATGCACAATGGCGGACTTCCGCTTCCTCGTCGATGATCAATGGTCCATTCAAACATGCAGTTGGTGCAACCTTTGCACTTTTTGCAACCCAGATATCCTCTCCACGCTTTTCGAATTTCTCCGGATCTAAAGTCGGTCCGATTTTTCTGATAAATTCACTGATCCCTTTTAATGCCTCCCATGGGTATGTAAACTGCTCTAAATACTCTTTGGCAATTGTCTCATTCAGGTCATATAAATTGCTGATTTTTGCGTTTTCCATCTTATTATTCCTTTCCTGTCACATCTTCTTTTTGAATTTCTGTAGGAGCTTCTGCTGTATTTTCTACTATTCCCTGATTTTCAAAATCAAAACTGATCTTATCTTCCTCAAATTTCAGGCATGCATCAAATGTATTTCCTGCTTTGGAAGTAAATCCGGTTATCTTCTTACTTGTTTTTCCGGAAATAAACAGTTCATTCATCACTTCTTCCGGCAATAGCACTTTGGCAACAGTATGGCTGACACGAAATCCACAGTCACATTCATAATACCACTGTGTCTTTTTCATGAAAAGACCACATTTTGGACATTTTATTGTTGTATCCTCCGGTTTTGGCTTCTTGGGGAAATCAAAAGTCACATGACCATCTTCGGTAAGCTTTAACGGTGCATCGAACATCATGCCTGTTTTTGCGATAAAACCATGGATCACGTCGGTTTTCCCCCGGAGAAGAAGTTCCCTGACAGAAGCTTCTTTTAATTTTACGCCGGCGATTTTGCCAATTGCAAATCTGCAGCTCTCTGGATCATCCTTTGAATATTTTGCACAGCCGTAACCAAATGGTGTCTGAATGATATCTCCGCCGCATAATGGACAGACAACATCTTTTACCTTTAGTGGTTCCAGATCCGTAAAGTCAAATTTCAGTCCGGTTACTTTTCCGGTTTCATCCTTACTCAATGCAACTCTTGCGTCAAATTTCTTTCCGGTTTTGGATTTAAAACCACGGATCGTTCCTGTTCTTCCCTGCGTCAGCAGTTCTTTTATGGATGATTCCGTCAGTGTTTTTTCAGCCATTTTGCCAATTGAGAACCGGCAGCTGTCCGGATTGTCCTTTGAATAATTAGCGCAGCCGTAACCAAACGGTGTCTGGATGATCTCTCCACCGCATAGAGGACAGACAACATCTTTTATTTTTTTTGCTTCTACATGTTCAAAATCAAAATTGATCACTGTTTTTCCGGTTTCATCCGTCTCAAGTACAAGACATGCATCAAATTTCTTTCCTGCTTTGGATTTAAAACCACGGATCGTTTTTGTTCTTTTATTGGTAAGAAGTTCTGTCAACTGGGCTGCATTCAGACTTTTCTCCGCGATTTTTCCAACAGAAAAATCACAGCTGTTTTCTTTTTCCCTGTCATAATGTTCACACCGGAAGCCATAAGCAGTTGTTACAATTGCACCTCCACAGGAAGGGCATCTCACACCTTCAACAACCTGTGGTTCATTTGAAGAAAAGTCAAACTGGACATTGATTTTTCCATCGTCCTCTTTCTGCAGGATCAATGCTGCAGGAAACTTCTTTTTTGATTTGGAAATAAAGCCATCCAGAACATTTGTTCTTCCTTTTTCGATCAGATCTTTAAATTCTTCTTCCGTAAGATCTCTGCCGGCAATTGTTCCTATTGCAAATTTACAGCCGGTGCCGTCTTTTTTATAATTACTGCATCCGTAACCAAACGGTGTCGTTTCCAGTTCGGCATGACATAAAGGACAAAGTACGCCAAGCTTTTTCTTCGCAGCAATTCCCCTTGCGCCTTTTCCTGTAAGTGGCTGTATCTGGGTGATCAGTCTGGCTGTCAGATTCTGTTCAGCCATATTTATGGTTTCTTTCCGGATAAAATCTTCCAGCTTTTCCCGGTATTCCTCCATGATCACAGTTCCCTTTGTGATGCCATCCAGTCCCTTTTCCCAGGATGCTGTCATTTTCGGGTTTAATAATGCCGGAACCGTCATATTTACGACTTCATATACCATCTCACCGAGTATTTCCGGTGACAAAACCTGTGACTTCCGGTTGAGATGCAGATATCCGATACGCACAAGCTTTTTAATGATCTCAGCACGGGTTGCAGAGGTTCCGATCCCGGAACCCTTAATCTGTGCACGAAGTTCTTCATCTTCGATCAGCTGTCCTGCATTTTCCATAGCAAGCACCATGGATCCGGAGGTATAACGCTTCGGAGGCTTGGTGCTTCCCTCTCTCATTGAATAACCATTTACAGAAACTTCTTCACCTTTTACAAGTTTTTCTGCGATTTCAAACAGTCCTGCACTTTCTTTCATTTCTGGATCATCACCGGCAGGATCTTCCTTACTGTTTTCTTTTTCCTCGTCCTGTTTTCTTCCGGCAATTTCCAGATATCCTGGATTTTTTAACATCTTCGCCCCGGCAAAGAATTTTTCATTTTCTACTGAAATCGTAAGTTTCACTGTCTGATATTCTGCCGGAGGATAAAAAATGCTTAGGAAACGTCTGACGATCAGATCATATACACTTCTTTGCAGATTATTTAAAGAATTTAATTCAGACAACTGACCGGTTGGAATGATCGCATAATGATCGGTAATTTTAGAATCATCTGTATATTGCGTCTTTGCAATATTACGATAGAGCCCATCTTTCATGATCTTTTCCGTATATTCCGTTACAGGATCATACCCTTTTAACCGGCTGATATTTTTGCTGATCTCCTTTGCTACCGCAGAAGAAAGTACACGTGCATCCGTTCTCGGATAAGTAGTAAGTTTCTTCTCGTAAAGATCCTGTGCAACCTGAAGTGTTTCGTCCGGACTGATCTTAAAACGTCTGGAACACTCTGCCTGCAGCTCGGCAAGGTTGAATAACAATGGCGCTTTTTTCCTGGATGTTCCTTTCTCGACAGATGAGATAATCGCTGCTTTTCCCGAAAGATTTTCAATTAATTGTTCTGCTGATTCCTGCTTTTTGAATCCATTTTCTTTATAAAGCAATGGAGAATCATAATATTTCGACCCCTCTACTGCTTTCCATTCTGCCTCGATTCCTGCATCTGTAAAATTTCCGACTACACGGTAGAATGGAGTCTCTACGAAATTCCTTATCTCACGTTCCCTGATCACAACCATTCCGAGCACGCAGGTCATAACCCGACCGACTGCGATCGCGGTATAGCTTCTTGTTCCGGCGGCATCATTTAAAAGATTTCCGTATTTTACAGACATGGCACGTGAAAAATTGATTCCCATCGCATAATCTTCGATTGTACGCATAATACCGGATTTGCCGAGATTGGCATAGTCTGCCATTGGTCTTGCCTCTCTGAGTCCACGCTGTATTTCTTCTTCTGTCTGTGAGTCAATCCAGACACGGAGCTCTTTCATGCCTTCTCGAACACCACCAAACATACGGATATTTTCCTCGATCGTCTGTCCTTCTTTTCCGGCATCACCTGCCCAGTAAACAGTGTCAACATCTTCTCTGTGAAGCATTCCGTGAACAATCTGGTATTGTTTTTTTACTGCCGGGATCACATCATATTTATATTCTTTTGGAAGAAAAGGCAGATCTTCCAATTTCCATTTTTTATATTTTTCATCATATACTTCCGGATAGACCATCTCAACAAGATGTCCAACGCACCAGGTAATAACGTATTCATTATTTTCTATGTATCCGTCATTTCTGCCCGATACGCCAAGAATACGGGCAAACTCATGTGCCACACTTGGTTTCTCCGTAATAATTAACGATTTTGCCAAAATACTTCCTCCGTTTTCTCTCAATACCCCGAAAATTATATCATTTTTTCTGTTTTCCCACAACATCATTTAAATATAGAAAATACCGCAAAAAGAATTCGCTTAAAAACTCTCTTTGCGGTATTGATGACTTCGTTTACTTATATTTTGTTTTCGGCAACTGATGCATGATTATTTTTTCGTAATGTATCCCTGTGCTTTTAATAATTCTGCACAAAGAACTGCACCACCTGCAGCACCTCTGACTGTATTGTGGGACAAGCCAACAAATTTCCAGTCATATACAGTGTCCTCTCTCAGACGTCCTACAGAAATTCCCATTCCATTTTCAAAATTAACATCCAAAGAAATCTGTGGACGGTTATCTTCTTCCAGATACTGGATAAACTGTTCCGGTGCACTTGGAAGCTTTAACTCCTGCGGAACTCCTCTGTAGTTTCTTAAAGCTTCGATCAGCTGTTCTTTGGTAGGATTTTTTCTGAATTTGACAAATACAGCTGCTGTATGTCCGTTTAAAACAGGAACACGGATACACTGGCATGTAATAACCGGTGAATCAGCCGGAACGATTTCTTTTTTCTCATCGTCAATATGTCCCCAGATTCTTAATGGTTCTTTTTCAGATTTCTCTTCTTCACCACCGATATATGGGATGATATTTCCAACCATTTCCGGCCAGTCTTTAAATGTTTTTCCTGCTCCTGATATAGCCTGATATGTAGTCGCTACTACTTCATATGGTTCAAATTCTTTCCATGCGGTAAGGACAGGTGCATAGGACTGAATCGAACAGTTTGGTTTTACTGCAACAAATCCACGCTTTGTACCAAGTCTTTCTTTCTGATATTTGATCACTTCCATATGCTGTGGGTTGATCTCCGGAACGACCATCGGTACATCCGGTGTCCATCTGTGTGCACTGTTATTGGAAACAACTGGTGTTTCTGTCTTCGCATAATCTTCTTCGATCTTTTTGATCTCTTCCTTGGTCATGTCAACAGCAGAGAATACAAAGTCTACTTCAGCAGCTACTTTTTCCACTTCATTTACATTCATGACTACGATTTTCTTTACTGCTTCCGGCATCGGAGTATCCATCTTCCAACGGTCACCAACTGCATCTTCGTATGTTTTGCCGGCACTTCTTGGACTCGCTGCAATTGTTGTAACCTCAAACCATGGATGATTTTCAAGAAGAGAAATAAATCTCTGTCCAACCATACCTGTTCCACCAAGAATACCAACCTTTAATTTTTCACTCATTTACCTAATCTCCTCATTATTTGTTTTGCTGACAGTATTATGCAGAATATTGTTCATTTTTGCAAAATGTCTTTCTCACGCGGACAACTGTCTCTTTAGAAAATATATTATTCTATTTTGTGGTAAAATGCAATGGACGAATCTGTAAAAAATACATGTGTTTCTGTTCTGTCTTTGTGCATATTTTACAATATCACGTTACTATATTAAAGTCTCTATTCACTTTGTGTAAGATAATCTTTTTCTTTTGCAATTACCTCTTCCATTGCCTTCTTTCCAGGTGCTCCAACAGTCAGCCTGTTATTGACACAGGTTTCCATCGAGATTTCCTGATAGATATCTTCTTCAAATACCGGGCAGATTGCCTTTAATTCTTCCAGACTCATATCATCAATGGCAATTCCACGTTCGATACAATAAAGAACGATCTTACCTATGATTCCATGTGCATCACGGAATGGAACTCCATGTTTTACAAGATAATCAGCAGCATCTGTAGCATTTGTAAAACCATTGTTTGCAGATGCTCTCATTTTATCTTTATTAAATTTCATCGTTGCAAGCATGCCTGTAAATAATGCAATGCAGCCTTTTACAGTATCCATCGCATCAAACGATAATTCCTTATCCTCCTGCATGTCTTTATTGTATGCAAGCGGAAGACCCTTCATCGTTGTAAGTAAGGACATCAGGGCTCCATAAACTCTTCCTGTCTTACCGCGTACAAGTTCTGCAATGTCCGGATTTTTCTTCTGCGGCATAATACTGCTTCCTGTACTGTATGCATCATCAAGCTCTACGAACTGATATTCATTCGTATTCCAGATAATAATTTCTTCTGAAAAGCGGCTCAAATGCATCATAATCGTTGCACAGGCTGATAAATATTCAATCAGATAATCCCTGTCTGATACACCATCCATACTGTTTAAGGTTGGTCCGTAAAATCCCAGCAATTCTGCCGTATATTCTCTGTCTAAAGGATAGGTTGTTCCTGCAAGTGCTCCGGATCCTAACGGGCAGTAATTCATACGTTCATAAATATCATGCAGACGTGATCTGTCACGACGGAACATTTCAAAATATGCACCCATATGATGTGCAAGCGTGATCGGCTGTGCCTTCTGCAGGTGTGTAAAACCTGGCATAATGGTTTCCGTGTTTTCTTCCATTATTTTAAGGATCGTTTCCAATAACTCTTTTAAAAGTTCATCCGTATGAAGGACTTCTTCCCTTGTATAAAGCCTCATATCCAATGCAACCTGGTCATTGCGGCTTCTTCCTGTATGGAGCTTTTTCCCGGTATCTCCCAGCCGGTCGATCAGATTCGCTTCGACAAAGCTATGGATATCTTCATATTCTGATGTGATCTCCAGTTTTCCATTTTCAACATCATCTGATATTTCTTTTAATGTTTTTACAATATCATCCCTTTCCTGGGAAGTCAGAATCCCCTGCCTTGCAAGCATTGTTACATGTGCAATGCTGCCTTCGATATCCTGTTTGTAAAACTTTTGGTCAAATGTAATGGACGCGTTAAAATTATATACAAGCTGATCTGTTTCTTTTGTAAAGCGTCCTCCCCATAATTGTGCCATAATGAGATCCTCCTTATATGTCTTTCTTTCTTTGATTTTCTTTCATAGCAATTTCATGATCCCGCTGATTTTTTGAAAATACACAGCCGCAATAATACTGGCGGTACATTCCATACTGTTCTGACAATTCAACAGAACGTTTATATCCATTTCTTTTTTTGAAATCAGAATTCAAATAACGGATTCCGTATTCCTTTGCCAGGCTGTCTCCTATTTCATTCAGTTTTCGGGCATTTTTTAAAGGACTGATGGAAAGTGTAGTGGTAAAGTAATCCATTTGATATTTTTTTGCAAGTTCGGCTGATTCACGAAGCCTTAATTCATAACACAAAAAACATCGTTCGCCACCCTCCGGACAATCTTCCAATCCTTTTGTTGTATTATAAAACCTGTCTGTGTCATAAGATCCTTCTATAAATGAAATCGGATTCTTTGCAGGCAGCTTTTCGATAAAATGTTTCTGCTCAGAAACTCTTTTGTAATATTCATCTTCCGGATATATATTCGGATTATAATAAAATACCGTAATTTTAAAATAATCTGACAGATATTCCAGACAATAGGAGCTGCATGGTGCACAGCAGCTATGAAGTAAAAGAGTCGGAATAATCCCTTCTTTCAGATTAGAATGAATTGTCTGCTCCATCAATTTCTGGTAATTTAAATTCTGATTATTCATAATTCACCTAATATATGTATAATTATACATCTTATTGATTAATACAAAATATTTACTTATAAATATTCACATTTCATTATTCTACATGATTTATTATAAAAACGCAAGAAAAAGCTGCCACATATTTTAATGGCAGCTTTTCAACTTAAATCCGTTCTTCTTTTAAAAATTTCAGAGTCAATATTCCGATCACATAAATCAAGGCACATAAAACCATAAATACTATTTTGGTACAAAATGCACCGGCAATTATCTCTGCGATCACAACAAGGCCATGCAGCCAGATTGGGACATCATGAAGACATACTGCAAGTGCTGCTTCTAAAACTACGATCACACATACAGCGGCAACAGGTATTTTCAGTGCCAGTGCACTAATCAGTACAACTGCAAGTGCTGCAATGATCACACCAAAAAGAACCAGTGCCTGTGTGTTATCCTGCATAAATGCATATATCGGATTCTGCTTTCTGTATCTGAATTTCTTTTTCTTATGTTTTGGTGATTTTTTAATGTCATCGATAAAAATTTCGTCATTCTTATTCTGATTGTTCTCCATGCTGACCAAACCCTTCTTTCTGCCAAAATTCTTTATGCTTCCTGTAAATGCTTCTTAACACGTTCAATCAGCATTTCAAGTGCTACTATATTCTCTCCGCCTTCCGGAATAATGATATCTGCCATTCTTTTACTTGGTTCGACAAACTGCTCATGCATTGGTTTCACTGTAGTAAGATACTGTGAAACAACACTGTCCAATGAACGTCCACGTTCTTTTACATCTCTTATGATCCTTCGCAAAATCCTCACATCTGCATCTGTGTCAACAAATACCTTGATGTCCATAAGCTTGCAGAGTTCCGGTTCTGCAAAAATAAGAATTCCCTCCAGCACGATCACCGGTGCGGCATTCACGGCGATCGTTTCATCCGAACGATTATGGATCGTATAATCATATACCGGCATATTAACAGATTTTCCGTCCTTGAGCATTCTGATATGTTCACAGAGAAGATCTGTATCAAAGGCATCCGGATGATCATAATTTAATTTACAGCGTTCTTCATAACACATCTCATCATGTCGTTTGTAATAATTATCATGACGAAGGATACTTACTTCATTGCTTCCAAAGCTTTCGACTAATTTATCCGCGAGTGTTGTTTTCCCGCTTCCGGTTCCACCCGCAATTCCGATTAATATTGTTTCCATCTGCAATTCCTCTTATTCTTACTGTGATTATCTTGCGCCTTTATCGTAAGGAATACCTTCAGCTTTTGGAGCCTGGGAATTCTTTGAAGTGAATACAAGAACGATCAGTGTTGCAATATACGGAACCATCTTATAAATATAACTTGGAATACCACTTGTACTTAAGAATGGTATAGAGGAATAAGTTGCTGCGATCGTCTTCATAAGTCCGAAGAACAAAGATGCTCCAAGAATCTTTACCGGATGCCACTGTCCGAAAATCAAAACTGCAAGTGCGAGGAAACCGTAACCTGCTACAGATGCGTTAAAGTTCGTAGAAGTCGGAACGACGAAGACAAGTCCGCCAAGTCCACCGAGTGCACCGGAAATAATAACTCCGGCATACTGCATTTTATATACATTGATACCAACGGAATCGGCTGCCTGTGGATGTTCTCCGCAGGATTTTAATCTGAGTCCGAATCTGGTGTAATACAAAACGATCGTTGAAATGATCAGAATTGCAAACCCAATATAAGTTGTGATGTAGGTGTTCTTGAAGAACAGATCACCGATCACAGGAATGTCTCCAAGCACCGGAACAGATGATATACGGAACGTATTTGTGAACTGGATCTGCTGTGTTCCTGTAATACGTCTTGCAACGAAAATCGCAAAAGCAGGAGCAAACATATTCAAAGCTGTACCACTGATTGTCTGATCTGCCTTCATATTGATCGATGCAAATGCGTGGAACAGTGAAAATACAATACCTGTACCTGCCGCGATCAGTATTGCAAGGATCAGCTGCAGCTGTCCGCTCATCCTGCCAGATGTAAGGCTGATGAACAGAATACTTGTGAAAGCTCCCATGATCATAATACCTTCCAGTGCAATATTAATAATACCGGAACGTTCTGAGAACATGCCTCCTAAAGCAACCAAAAGCAGCGGGATCGTAAAGAACATTGCCTGCTGAAATACCATATATACTGTGTTCATGTTTATTTACCATCCTTTCCCTGTTCCAAACCTGATGATTCCGGTTTGGAAAGCTGTTTCTCTGCTCTGTTTTTCCTGATTTTTAAAATAAAGCCACGCACAAATAAAGAGAATGCTGAGAAGTAAATAATCACAGCAATAATAATATCAATAATCTCAGTCGAGAAATTTAATAACTGTAAATAAAATCCTCCCGCAGTAATGTATGCAATAAATAATCCTGCAAACAATACACCAATCGGATTCGATAAGCCAAGCAGTGCAACGGAAATACCGGTAAATCCTTCTGAAGCAAGTATATCTTCAATAACAATATGCTTTCCGGAGCCGGCAAGATATAAAAGACCTCCCGCCAGTGCTGAAAGACCTCCTGCGATCGCCATTGAGAGAATAATATTGCGCTTTTCATTCATGCCTGCATATTTGCTGGCATCTGCATTAAATCCGGCAGCTTTTAATTCATAGCCAAAGATTGTTTTCTGTAAAATAATATAGATCACAATAACAGCAATTACGGAAATGATAAATCCTCCATTAACGCTGGATCCAGCAAACAGACTGTCAAGTCCCATTTTCGGCACATTTGCAGTTTTTGCAACATCTTTGGAATAATTGCGGATCTTATCATAAAGTCCTGTATTGGTAGATACGAGGAAGTTCACCAGATACATTCCGATATAGTTCATCATGATGCAGGAAATAACTTCATTTACATTAAAAAATGCCTTGAAAATTCCCGGAACAGCTCCCCAGATCATTCCTGCAATAATTGCAGCAACAAGTGCCACTACCCACTGGATCGGACCTAGCGAACCGCACTTGATTCCAACATAAACAGCCGCAAACCCTCCAATGATAAACTGTCCGGATGCACCGATGTTAAATAACCCTGTCTTAAATGCAAATCCAACGGAAAGACCTGTCAGAATGATCGGTGTCGCATAATAAAGCACCTGTCCGATTCCTTTCATCCCATGTGTTACAGGTCCGGTTATGATCGTTGCAAATCCGGCAGCCGCCTGGGATGGATTACTGATCAGTAAAATGATAAAACCTACCAGAAGACCAACAATAATTGCAAATAATGATGACAGGAATCCAAGATTGTCCTTTTTCTTCTTCATAATTAGTTCTTATCTCCTTTCTTAGAACCTGCCATATAAAGTCCAAGCTCCTGTATGGTTGTCTGTTTCGGATCGAGTTCGCCGACGATCTCGCCTTCATAGATCACAAGGATCCGGTCACTTAAATTCATAACCTCTTCTAATTCCAGTGATACCAATAATACTGCTGCTCCCTCATCACGCTCCTTAACGATCTGCTTATGGATAAATTCGATCGCACCAACGTCAAGGCCTCGTGTTGGCTGTACAGCGACAAGAAGATCATGTGCTTTGGTAAGTTCTCTTGCAATGATCGCTTTCTGCTGGTTACCACCGGACATGCTTCTTGTGATCGTCTCAGCACCCTGTCCACTTCTGATATCGTATTCTTTAATAAGTTCTTCTGCGTATTGTTCTACAGCATCTTTTTTGATAAATCCATGATTCTGGAAACGTGGTTCAAAGTAATCCTGAAGAACAAGATTATCTTCCAGTGAATAGTCAAGAACCAGTCCATGCTTGTGCCTGTCTTCCGGAATATGTGACATACCATGTGTGTTGCGGTAACGGATGGATTCTTTTGTGATATCTTTGCCATTAAGAGTGATCGTTCCTCCGTCTGCCTTACTCATTCCGGTAATCGCTTCTACCAATTCAGATTGTCCGTTTCCGTCAATGCCGGCGATACATACGATCTCGCCCCCACGTACCTGAAGAGAAACATTATTGATCACATCTTTACTGTGTCCCTGTTTCTTATCGCGAACGGTAAGATTTCTGACATCGAGCACAACATCTGCAGGCTCTGCTGCCTTTTTCTCAACTGTAAGCTGTACTTTATGACCAACCATCATTTCAGAAAGAGCCTCTTTGTCTGTTGTCTTTACATCTACGGTACCAATGTATCTGCCGCGGCGGAGAACAGAGCATCTGTCTGCTACAGCTTTGATCTCATTGAGCTTATGAGTGATAAAGATAATTGATTTGCCTTCACTTACAAGTTCTTTCATGATCGACATCAGCTCATCGATCTCCTGTGGTGTCAATACCGCAGTCGGCTCGTCGAAAATAAGAATATCATTATCACGGTAAAGCATCTTGAGAATCTCCACTCTTTGCTGCATTCCGACTGTGATAT
Organism: uncultured Roseburia sp.; assembly: GCA_934292805.1. Lineage (GTDB taxonomy): Bacteria > Bacillota > Clostridia > Lachnospirales > Lachnospiraceae > Roseburia. Next base: position 12,389 of record CAKQXQ010000023.1, read on the forward strand.
CCTCGATCTTAGCATCCGGATCAACAGAAAGATGGTACTTTTCACTTAATGCAATGACCTTTTGTCTGGCTTTTTTCATTTCAAGAAAACCATATCTGGTATCTTCTTTACCAAGAACGATATTCTGTAAAACCGTAAAATTGTGTACCAGTTTAAAATGCTGGTGTACCATTCCGATACCGAGTTCATTTGCATCCAGAGGATTGTTGATCTGTACCTCTTTTCCACGCACCTTAATACAGCCTCCATCCGGCTGATATAATCCGAACAGTACACTCATAAGAGTGGATTTTCCTGCTCCGTTTTCTCCGAGGAGTGCGTGGATCTCACCCTTTTTGATCTGAAGCGTAATATTATCATTCGCCTTGATCCCCGGGAATTCTTTTGTTATGCCTAACATTTCAATGATATAGTCCATAAAAAGGTCTCCGTCTTCTTATTATTACATCCTCACCGGATGCGGTCGTTTAATATACTTATTGTAATACAAAAGGGATGCCCATACAAGCATCCCTTCAAGCTTTTTCTACAAAATATTACAATTCATGCAAGTATTACTGTACATAGTTTACAGTTACATTGCTAAGTTCAAGATCTGATACTTCTTTCTCAACATCGTTGTCAATTGTAATTTCTCCGGCAACTAATTTTGCAAATACCTCATCATAATCTGCCTGTGAGAATGTATTGAATTTTGCTGTATCCATTGCAATACCAACACCGTCGTTTGCTGCATCAAATACAGTTGTCTTTCCGCCTGGGAAAGAACCATCGTATGCTGCTTTGATCGCATCATATACAGAATTGGATAACATCTTCATTGCAGAAGTGATAACTGTATCAGACTCAGAAGACTGGTCAACGTCAACACCGATTACTTTTGCATTATCGCTTGCTTCTGCTGCTGCCATTACAGAGTTACCTACAGAACCACCGCATGCAAAGATCACTTCTGTGCCTGCCTGATACCATCCTGTAGCCATGGACTGTGCTTCCGGAGTAGCTTCAAAAGATCCTGTATATGTGTAAGTAACATCAACGTCAACACCTAACTCTTTTGCTGCATAGTCTGCACCTGCAAGATATCCGTATCCGTAGCGGATAACTGCAGGAAGAGCCATACCACCCATGAATCCGAGTTTTGTATAACCATCTTTTACAGCTGCATAGCCGGCAAGGAAACCAGCCTGGTCTTCCTCATATAATACAGCCATTGTATTCTCTGCTGTTGCATAGTTAGATTCAGCATCATGTGGCTCACCATCGATCAGGATGAACTTTACATCCGGATACTGTGTCTGCATGTTGTAGATTGGTTCCTCAAATAAGAATCCCGGGCAGACGATAACCTTAGCGCCACCTTCGATAGCTAATGCGATCGTCTCCTGGAAAGAATCTGTTGTTGCCTCTGCTGATTTATAGTATTTGTAAGCCACACCATTCTCGTCACCGTATTTCTTAACGCCTTCCCATGATCCCTGGTTGAATGACTTGTCATCAATCGTTCCTACGTCGATTACAAGTGCAAGCTCATATCCGTCTGTGCCTGTTTCGTCACCTGCGGCTTCTGTAGATGGTGCTGCGTTGTCCCCTGTTGTTTTGTCAGCAGTTCCGTTGTCAGATCCACATCCAGCGAATAAAGTTGCTGTCATTGCTGCTGCGAGCAGTAAGCTCATCACTTTTTTCTTCATATTATGTTCCTCCTTTTTTGAAACAGAGATCTCTGCTTCATAAATATTGTCTGTTATAAGCTGTACTGCATAATATGATATGCACAGCTTATAACTGTCGCATAAATAAAATCTCCCAGTATTAAAAATACTGAGAGAATTATTTATAAGCCGATAAGGGGACTCGAACCCCTGACCCACGCATTACGAATGCGTTGCTCTACCAACTGAGCCATATCGGCAAGGCATATGTGCCATACATTTGTATTATACTGATAAATTTAAAAATTGCAACCGTTTTTTTCAGAATTTTCTAACTTTTTTTACAAGGTATCTATTGACTTTTTGTTTTTACATTATACAATAGTTAATGGTTTGTTTAGTAATTGTAAACTTTTTGTAATCAATAAGGATTTGTTATTTTATAATATGGAGGCTGCTTTATGGATATCGGGAAACGCATGAAAGAGCTTCGAATCCAATATGGTCTGACCCAGCAGGAGCTGGCTGACCGTTCCGAGCTGACCAAGGGATTTATCTCCCAGCTGGAGCGCAACCAGAATACTCCTTCTATCGGTACACTGCTTGATATCATACAGTGTCTCGGTACTACCCCTGCCGAGTTTTTTACAGATGAGGAACCGGAGCAGATCGTCTTCAAAAACGAAGACTATTTTACCAAGATAGACGAAGAGAAAAAGCACATCATCGAATGGGTCGTTCCAAATGCCCAGAAAGATGCAATGGAACCGGTAAGACTGACTTTAAAAGCCGGCGGATGTTCCGAAGTGATGCTCCCTCATTCCGGTGAAGAATTTGGTTACCTTATAAAAGGAAGCGTAAAAGTGTGTTATGGTGGGAAGTCTTATTCTCTTCATGCCGGGGAGGCGTTTTATTTTAAGGCGGATAAAAAACACTATATTGAAAATACAGGAAATCGCGATGCGATACTGATCTGGGTATCGACTCCGCCAAGTTTTTAACTATCAGATATATTGAAAGGAACTTTTAACAATGAGCAAAAAACTGATCAATTTTGTGAATATTTCCAAATCCTATGGAGACAACCTTGTTTTAGACGAATTAAATCTCTATATCCGCGAGAATGAATTTATTACTCTTCTCGGACCGTCCGGCTGCGGAAAGACAACTACTTTAAGAATTCTGGGTGGATTTGAAACCCCGGATCAGGGACAGGTTATTTTTGATGGAGCAGATATCACGAATCTCCCTCCTAATAAGCGGAACCTCAATACGGTATTCCAGAAATACGCATTATTTCCGCATATGTCTATTGCAGAAAATATTGCATTCGGTTTAAAGATCAACAAAAAAAGCAAGGAATATATAAATGATAAGATCAAATACGCTTTGAAACTGGTAAACCTTGATGGCTTTGAGAACCGGTCGATTGATTCCTTAAGCGGCGGCCAGCAGCAGCGTATTGCGATCGCCCGTGCGATCGTAAATGAACCGAAGGTACTTCTGCTTGATGAGCCGCTTGGAGCTCTTGATCTTAAGCTCAGACAGGACATGCAATACGAACTGATCCGTCTGAAAAATGAACTTGGCATCACATTCGTATATGTCACCCACGATCAGGAAGAAGCTCTTACGATGTCTGATACCATTGTTGTCATGAACCAGGGTTACATTCAGCAGATCGGAACACCTGAAATGATCTACAATGAACCTACCAATGCATTTGTTGCAGATTTTATCGGTGACAGTAACATTATTGACGGAATGATGATAAAGGACAAAGTCGTTGAAATCCTTGGTGTGAAAATACCATGTGTCGATGAAGGATTCGGAAACAATACACCGGTTGACGTTGTTATCCGCCCGGAAGATATTGAAATCGTTGCACCTGATAAGGGATTTATGGAGGGCGATATCACATCTGTTATTTTCAAAGGAGTTCATTATGAGATAGAGATCATGGCCAATGGTTATGAGTGGCTTGTCCATACCACACTTTTACATAATGTAGGTGAACATGTCGGTATCAATGTGATTCCTTTCAATATCCAGATTATGAACAAACCGGAATCAGAAGACGAGGAGGCAGTAGAAATCGATGCGTAACTTGGGAAGACAATTATTTGCCGGTCCGTATCTTTTATGGATCATCGGCTTTATCCTTCTTCCGCTTGCAATGATCATTTATTATGCATTTACAACGTCAGGCGGAGCTTTTACTCTTGATAATATTGCTGCGATTGCCGATCCGGTACATGTAAAATCCATACTGCTTGCACTGCGGCTTGCGGTTATAAGCACAGTTGTCTGTCTTCTTCTTGCTTATCCGCTTGCGATGATTTTAAACGGATTAAAAATCAAACAGCAAGGATTTGTTGTATTTATTTTTATTCTTCCGATGTGGATGAACTTCATGCTCAGGATTCTTGCATGGAAGCTCTTATTATCCAACAACGGAATCGTGAATGCCATCTTCCATTTTCTTGGATTTGGTACGGTAAAGATGTTAAATACACAGACAGCGGTTGTATTTGGTATGGTTTATGATTTTCTTCCTTTTATGATCCTGCCGATTTACAATGCCATGGCAAAGATTAAAAACGATGTGATCGAAGCTGCGAAAGACCTCGGTGCCAGTGATATCCTGATTTTATTCAAAATCATTATCCCGCTCACTTTATCCGGGATCATAAGCGGTGTCATTATGGTCTTTGTCCCGGCTCTTACTTCCTTTGTCATCTCGGATCTTCTCGGCGGTGGCAAGGTCCTTCTGATCGGTAATGTGATCGAACAGGAATTTATGCAGAGCTCCAACTGGAATCTTGGTTCAGGACTTTCAGTCGTATTAATGATTTTCGTCATCGCAAGTATGGCACTTATGAATATATTCGATAAAGACGGCGGAGGAAATGCTGTATGGTAAAAAAAGCAATATCAAGAATTTATCTTGCTCTCATATTTTTATTTTTATATCTGCCGATCCTTGTATTGATCGTACTCTCTTTCAATAACTCCAAATCAAGAGTTGTATGGGGAGGCTTCACTCTCAAATGGTATGCAAAATGTTTCCAGAACGAAACGATCATGAATGCATTTACAACAACTGTGCAGATCACACTTGCTGCCGCAATTATTTCAACCATTCTCGGAACACTTGCTGCGATCGGTATCAGTGCTATGAAAAAAAAGAACAAAGCCATTTTTTTAGGAGCTACGAATATCCCTCTTCTGAATGCAGATATTGTTACCGGTATCTCTATGATGCTTTTGTTTGTAAAATTTATGAATCTCGGATTTGTGACAGTATTGATCGCTCACATCACTTTCGATATTCCGTATGTGATCTTAAATGTCCTGCCAAAATTAAATCAGGCGAACCGTTATACTTACGAAGCGGCATTGGATCTTGGAGCGACACCGGTATATGCCTTCTTCAAAATCACCTGGCCTGAAATTAAATCAGGTGTATTTTCAGGATTTTTAATGGCTGTCACTATGTCTCTGGATGATTTTTCCATTACCTTCTTTACAAAAGGGGCTGGTGTAAATACACTTTCTACAATGCTCTACACTGAGCTTCGAAAGGGAATCCGTCCGGAATTATATGCTTTATCAACCATTTTATTTTTACTTGCTTTTCTGTTACTGCTTATTATGAACCGTCGTTCCGGTGATGTTAATAAGACAGCAATGTAGTTTTGGAGGAAATTATGAAAAAAAGAGAGCTTTTATTACTTCTTCTTCCCTGCCTTCTGGCCGGAATCCTTTCTTCCTGTGGAAATAACGCTTCTGATCCTTCGAATGCTTCTGCCATAAAAGACGACAACACTCTTGTTGTTTTAAATTACGGAAAATATCTCGAAGCAAATGTGATAAAGGAATTTGAAAAAGAAACCGGTATTAAAGTAAAGCTGGAAGAATATGAAAGTCCGGAGGAAATGTATACAAAGTTTTCAGCCGGATCCATCAACTATGACCTAATCTGCACCTCTGATTATATGGTCCAGCGACTGATCCAGGAAGGACAGGTTTTGGATATTGATTTTGACCATTTCCAGTACTATGACAATCTTGATCCCGATATTATTGATGCCGCAAAGACTTTTGACCCGGACAGTAAGTATTCCATGCCTTACTTCTATGGTACGCTTGGCATTTTGTATAATACAACAATGGTTACCGATGAAGAGGTTACAACATGGAATGTCCTTTGGGATGAAAAATACAAAGATTCCATCATCATGCAGAACTCTGTACGTGACAGCTTCACTCCTGCACTCCGCCTTCTTGGCTATGATATCAATACAACTGATGAAAATGAGTTGAATGAGGCATTAGACCTCTTAATCAGGCAAAAGCCACTTGTATATGCATACTATGTAGATGAAACCGGTGATGAGATGGCTGCCGGAAATGCTGCCATGGCACTTGTCTATTCCGGTGAAGCAGCATACGCTATGGAATTAAATGACGATCTTTCCTACAATGTTCCAAAAGAAGGCTCTAATCTCTGGATTGACTCCTGGTTTATTCCAAAATGCTGCCACAATAAAGATTATGCAGAAAAATTTCTTGATTTTTTATGTCGGGAAGACATTGCAGAAGAAAATTTTGACTATGTTTATTATGCAACGCCAAACCTTGCAGTCAAAGAGAATCTGGATGAAGAAACACTTTCTGATACGACAATTTTCCCGCCGAAAGAAATTCTGGAAAACTGTACAGTATATGAACAGTACGACAAAGATACAACTGCTCTTACTAACTATCTTTGGAAGAAACTGAAATCCGAATAAATCTGTCATTGTAAGATTTTTCATATCTAAAATATTTATTAAATTCGTAGTTTTATCTTGATTGAACTGGCATTTCATGATAAAGTAAATCCACGCAGTATTGCTGCGTGGATTATTTTTCCCCAAATATAAGACCAAAGCCCATTGCCGGTATGTAAATACCAGTTGGAGGCTTATGAATTATCAAAATTTTAAAGAAAATATCAAACATGTCATTCAGAACCAGCTGGGATCTGATGTCACTGTCACAATTCAGGAAATCATCAAGAATAACAACACACATCTGGATGGTCTCACTATCCTTTCGGATACACTGAATATTTCCCCGACTATTTATCTCAATTATTATTACAGGCAATATCTCAAAGGCAAAACGATGGATGAGATTTATCGTGAGATTTTAACAGTTTATCGTGAAAATACTCCCCAGAAAAATATCGACATATCCTTCTTCACGGATTATGAAAAAGTAAAAAAGCGGATCGTATTTAAACTGATCAATTATGACAGGAACAAAGATCTTCTTGATAAAATTCCATACATCCGCTACCTCGATCTTGCGATCGTATTCAACTGCCTCGTTACATCTGACGCAAATGGAAGTGCAACGATACTGATCTATAATCATCATCTGGCCTTCTGGAATATCACAAAAGATGATCTCTATACTCTTGCAATGCAAAACACGCCAAAGCTTCTTACTTATGATCTTCGGAATATGACAGACGTGCTGGAAGAGCTTATGTCAGGTGCTGCCCTGGAATCAGACATTACGGATATCGAACTTCCGGTACCTATGTATGTACTTTCCAATGCATGTAAGCTGAATGGTTCAAGCTGCATTCTTTACAAGAATCTTCTTCCTATGCTTGGGAAAAAGCTTGACAGCGATTTCTATATTCTTCCAAGCAGTATCCATGAAGTATTATTAATCCCGGCTTATGAGCATAATTCTGAGGAACTGACCAAGATGGTCAGGGAAGTCAATGCCACTCAGCTGGCAAATGAAGAAATTCTCTCAGATCATGTCTACTATTTCTGCCGCAAAACCGGTAAGCTTTGCATGTAATTTCTCTGTTTATTCATCAAAAAACCATCTGTGATCTGTATCGCCTCAAGCTGGCTGGTACAGATATCCAGATGGTTTTGTCGGTTAGAAATTATCATTCAATTAATATTCTGTCAGTTTGTCATATAATGCTTCATATTTACGTGCAGAAGTATTCCATGAAAAATCTTTTTTCATTCCACGAAGTGCGATCTGATTCCATTCATTCCGATTCTTCTGATAAACGGAAATCGCATAGCGGATCACACCAAGCATCTCATGTGCATTGTAATTGGCAAATGAAAATCCGGTTCCGGTATGTTCATATTCGTTATAAGCTTCTACCGTATCCTTCAGTCCGCCGGTCTCTCTTACGATCGGTACTGTTCCATATCTTAAACTCATCAACTGGGATAATCCGCATGGTTCAAATAAAGATGGCATCAAAAACGCATCGCAGGATGCATAGATCCGATGTGCTTTTTCCTCAGAGTAACCAATATGGACTTTTATCTTGTCAGGATATTTACCGGCAAAATAACAGAACATATCCTGATATTCCTGCTGACCGGTTCCAAGAACAGCAATCTGAACATCCTCAGTGCTCAATAATTCATCCATAATATATGCTACCAGATCAAATCCCTTCTGGTTTGTCATCCTTGACACCATGCCAAGAAGCAATGCATCTTCACGTTCAGGAAGTCCAAGTTCCCTCTGCAATGCTTTTTTATTCTCTTTCTTGCCTTCATAAAAATCAGCTGTGCCAAAATGATACGAAATATATGGATCCTTCTGTGGATCATACTCCTGATAATCCAATCCGTTCAAAATACCGTAAAGGCTGTCTTTTCTTGCACGCAGAAGCCCATCCAGGCCTTCACCACCCTGCTCTGTTGTAATCTCATATGCGTACGTATCACTGACTGTCGTGACTGCATCAGCATATACAATGCCACCCTTCAAATAGTTGGCTTCACCGTAAGATTCCAGCTTGTCACATGTAAAAATCTGTTCCGGAAGTCCTGTAATATCCATCACCGTTTCCAGATTCCATCGGCCCTGGAACTGAAGATTATGAATTGAAAATACCGTCTTAATACCTGAATAGTAACGTTCATCCCCATACAATGTCCTTAAGAATACCGGTACCAGCCCTGTCTGCCAGTCATGGCAATGAATGATATCCGGACAAAAGTCAAGATAAGGTAATGCTTCGATCACTGCCTTGGAAAAGAATGCAAATTTCTCAACATCCTGATAAAGCTCATTATAAGGCTTATCTCCTGCAAAATAGAATTCATTATCAACAAAGTAATATGTAATGCCATCCTGCTTTGCTTCAAAAATACCAACATATTGTCTGCGCCAGCTTAAATGAACGTAAAAATGGCATTTAAACTTCAATTGCGACTTCAGATTCTCATCCATGCAAAGATACTTCGGTATGATAACCCTTACATCATATCTGGAATGGTCAAAATACTTTGGCAATGACCCCGTAACATCCGCTAATCCTCCTGTCTTTATAAACGGAACCGCTTCTGAAGCTGCAAACAAAATTTTTTTCATAAAATAAACCCTCCGAATCCCGATTTTTTTCGACATCTTAAGGTTATTATAACTCTTTTTCAGACATCTGAAAAGCATTATTACATCTTATACTCTAACCTAATCCGGTCTGTGATCAGTGCAATGAACTCAGAGTTTGTCGGCTTGCCTTTGCCATTATGTATCGTATATCCGAACATCTCATCGATCGTATCCATCTTCCCTCTGCTCCACGCAACTTCAATGGCATGACGTATCGCACGCTCTACACGGCTGGCTGTTGTCTGGTACTTTTCTGCGATTGTGGGATATAGTATTTTCGTGATGGAATTTAACATTTCCATGTCAGTTACTGACATAATGATCGCATCCCGCAAATACTGATATCCTTTGATATGTGCAGGTACTCCGATTTCATGTATGATTTCTGTAACATCTGCTTCCAGATCGTGTATATCTTTTGTTTCTGTTTTTTCAAAGCTGTTTGTTTTTCTTATCTGCGTATTCTTTGTGTTTTTGTCTTCACGGATCTTTTTAATACGATTCAGAACAACATCATTATCAAATGGTTTCATGATATAGTAATCTGCACCCAGTTCAAATGCATTCTCAGTGATCATTTCCTGTCCGATCGCACTGATCATAATAAATACAGGATGATTCTGAATCGATTTATCGTGATTGACCTTATCAAGGACGCCAAGTCCGTCTAACTTTGGCATTATGATATCTAAAAGTACAACATCCGGTTCCTTTGTTTTAATAATCTGCAATGCTTCCTCTCCATCTTTTGCAGTTCCTACAACATTTAACTCATCGTCGCTTTCAATGATGTTCCCAAGTAATCTTAACATCTTTTCGTTATCATCTGCGATCGCAACATTTAACTTCTCCATGCAAGTCCTCCTGATGTTTCCAAATATTTTGCAGTTTCTCCACCGGCATTTAATGCCGGGGCAAAAATTACATTCTCAATTTTTGTACGGTGTACTAGATATAATACAGATGTTTCCTTATACAATATTGTCGAATAACGTCAAAACCATATCTATTATATTTATACTAACTACGTATGTCAATCAATTCTTTCAATCTGTTTCGCCACTTTAAATCTTTTTGTTTCTGCTGCGTTTCTTTTTATTCTTCCACTTCTAACATATTTTCAATAAATATTCCATATCCTCTCGTCGGATCATTGACAAGCACATGTGTCACTGCACCAATCAGCTTATTATCCTGTATTATCGGGCTGCCGCTCATTCCCTGCACGATACCGCCTGTAAGATCTAACAGTTCTTTGTCTGTAACGCGGAATAAAATTCCTTTATTTTTCTCTCTTCCGCTGTAATCCAGCGATTCAATTTCAATCTCGTACTCTTCCTGCTTTCCTCCCGGAGAGGAAAGAATATATGCTTTTCCAGGCTGTATGGTCTGCTTATAGCCAACCATATAACTTTGAAATTCAGATCCTGCGTTTTCTTTTTCATACAGCGTTCCGAAAATTCCTGTCTTGGTATTTTTTTCTATCTTACCAAGCACACTGTCTTTACTGTAAGTAACGACTCCTTGCAGTTCACCGGGATTTCCTTTCTCACCTTTTTTTACCCCTATAATGTTAGCCGGATAAATTCTTCCCTGATCTATCTCGATCATTTTTCCGTTATCAGCATCACTTATCGCATGTCCCAGTGCTGAAAATTCACCGTTTTTTGTATAATATGTCATTGTTCCGACTCCTGCCAGATCGTCTTTTACCCATGCACCAATGCGGCATACGCCATCTTCCCCGGCTACAGCATTTACCGTTGCTTCCAGATATTCATTTTCCCTGCGGATACCAAGGATATCTTCACTTGTCCCGTTTTCACGGACCAATTCCTGAAGCTGTTCTTTTTTCCTGACTTTTGTTCCGTTTACACTGACGATATAATCTCCCGGCTGTAAAATATGTTCTGTTGGCTTCTTTTTCTCCCCATTCTCACTGACCACAACCCCTGTGTCGATTACAAACACACCGTCTGTCTCTACATAGATTCCAATCGGTATCCCTACCGCATAAAGCTCCTCTTCATTTACAAGAAACACCTCTATACTTTTTACCGGGAAAATCCCAAATAATTTGCAGATCACATGATAGGATGCACTCGGAAAAGGATTTGTCAAATCCCTGGCAACTGTTTCAATACTATTTTTTTCCAGCTCTACTGTAACCGGTACTTTAAAATCATAAGAAAGTTCGTCTATGTCAGTTGCATAAATTTTATCAGGGATTGCCTGCTCAAAAGTGTATACAGCAAACAAAAATACCGCACACAGACCCGCCGTCGTGATCCAGCGAAAAAAATACTTATATCTATACATTGTCCTATTCTCCTGTATTGTATAAAGAATAAAGCGGACCGATCCGCCAAATAAAAAAAAGGAAGTACACATTCTTTCCTGTACTTCCTTTATTATATGGACTATTCTCTTTTTCAAACTTGCATGTTTCTGTCAATTTCTGTAATTTCAGATTTTCTTTTGTATTGCAAGCTCCTTCATCTCTTTTGCACTTTCAATTACTTTTTCTGTGATCGTTACTCCACCTAGCATGCGGGCAAGTTCTTTGATACTTTCGTCTGTAGAAAGATGATGGATCTTAGAAACAGTTGCATCATGTTCCACAGATTTCTCGATCAGATAATGCGAATCTGCCATTGCTGCAATCTGAGGCAGATGTGTAATACATATGATCTGATGGTTTCTGGAAAGAACGTTCATCTTCTCAGATACCATCTGTGCTGTACGTCCACTGATTCCACTGTCAATCTCATCAAAAATCAAAGTTTCAACATCATCCTGATCTGCAAGTACGGTTTTGATCGCAAGCATAATTCTGGATAGTTCTCCACCGGATGCTACTTTTCCAAGTGGTTTTAGTGGTTCACCCGGATTCGTAGAGATCACAAATTCTGCATCATCTGTACCATTTGCAGTATAATCTGCTGTCGTATCGAACTGCATTTCAAATTTCACATCAAGAAAATTCAGATCCTTTAACGCTTCTGTAACCAAAGATGTAAGTTTTTTTGCATATTTTTTACGTATGAAGGAAACTTTGTCACAGTAGTCTTTTAATTTTTCTTCTGCTTCTTTTTCTTTTTTCTTAAGGGAAGAAAGGTACTCATCATAATCCAAAAGCTTACACAGCCGGTCCTTCCGATCCTCCAACCCTTGTAAAATATCCTCGATCCGGTTTCCATACTTTGACTTTAAGTGGTTTAATTCATCCAGACGTTTTTCAATCCGGTAAAATGTTTCATCATCAAATTCTGTATCCTCGATATAATCTGAAAGCTCACGGTTAAAATCATTGATCAGATTATCAATCTCTACCAGCTGCTCTTCCAGTCCTTGAATGCGTTCATCGTATGAAGAAACCATTCCGAGTTCTTTTAATGCACGTCCGGTAAGTTCTGACGCACACTCATCCTGACTTCCGGTATAAGAATAGGATGCATTCACTGCCTCCATGATCTTCTTACCATGGCTGTACTTCCGGTAATCTGCTTCCAGTGTCTCATCTTCACCCTTTTGCAGAGCTGCCTCTTCTATTTCACGGATCTCATATTCAAGGAAAGATATCTCCCGGTTGCGTTCTTCGTCATTCACATCTGCATTCTTTCTTTCCTGGACGATCTCTTTGTATGTATGATATGCCTCTTTTAATTTCTCTTTCCAGTCAGAAACTTCTTCTTTTGCAAAATCATCCAATATTTCAAGATGCTTCTTTTTGGATAAAAGAGATTGATGGTCATGCTGGCCGTGGATATCGATCAACACAGCTGCGATCTCCCGCATTCTGGAAGCCGGAACGCTTTCAGAATTCACTTTTGCAACACCACGCCCGTTTACAATTTTGCGACTTAAGATCACCTGATCATTCTCCGGAATAACATCAAGCTCCCTCAAAAGAACTTTCTGTTTTTCACCGGTCACCGAAAAAATCAGCTCTACAAGTGCATAATCCGCATTTTCGCGAAGCATTTCCTTCTGTATCTTTTCTCCGAGTGCCAGATTGATCGAACCAATTATAATTGATTTGCCGGCACCGGTTTCTCCTGATAAAATATTAAGTCCATCTCCGAAGTCAACTTCCGCTTCATCGATCAGTGCCAGATTCTTTACATGCAGGTTCTGTAACATATAATCTCCTTCTACTCTCCCCAAAAAAGATGTGTGTTAATCCTCAACAAGTTTTCGTAGTCTTTCCATTACAGAAATGGTATCATCCACGCTGCGTACCGCACACATAATCGTATCATCCCCGGCAATGCAGCCTACGATCTCATGCATATGCATCGAATCAATTGCCGCTGCCACTGCCATGGCCATACCTGAAACCGTTTTTATCACAAGAATATTCTGTGCCATATCCATGGAGATATAAGCATCGCGAAAAACCCTTGTGTATTTTTCAGACAGATCTTCCTTGTCATCCCGTAATGCCACATATTTCTGTCTCCCATTGCTCATGGAAACCTTCGTCAGTTTCAGTTCGCGTATATCTCTTGATACCGTCGCCTGTGTTACCTGAAATCCTTCTCTCAACAGATAATCAGACAATTCTTCCTGTGTCTCAATATCATGCTTTTTGATTAATTCCAACATTTTCAGCTGACGTTTTGTTTTCATCCTCTTCGCCCTCCTATGTATATGCCTGCATCTTCTTACGCAGAATATCCAAAAAGCTCATACTGCTTATTTTACATATCTTGGCAGCGGAAGCTGCTTTTCGTACGATCAGCTTATCTCCCACTTCCATCCTGATTGCATTATCACCATCAAAACTGACTTCCACTGTTTCGTCCTTCTGCGAACGTCTTTTGCCGATCTCAATCGTCACTTCATCCTCAGCACCGATCACGATGCTTCTTGAATTCAGATTATGTGGATTGATCGGGGTCAGCAATATCATCTGCGCCTTCGGATCTACGATTGGTCCACCTGCAGACATATTATATCCTGTTGAGCCTGTCGGAGTGGAAATGATCACTCCGTCAGCTCTGAATGTATTTAAGTATTCTCCATTTACAGAAACAATCAGACAAACGATAGAAAGAGCTCCTGCCCGATGGATTACAACATCATTCAGTGCGACACGTGACTCCGTCATCTCACCATTTTTAATTGCATGACCACAAAGCATCATTCTGTTTTCCGCAACATAGTGATCCGCCATCAGTTCATCAATGGCCGAAAAAACATTCGACTCTTCCAGTTCACAAAGATATCCAAGAGTTCCAAGATTCACACCGATTAAGGCAATCCCGCTGGTACGCAATTTTGATGCAGCACGGATCAGGGAACCATCTCCGCCAAGTACAAGTGCACATTCTGTTTCTTTTGGTATATCAGAAAGCTCCGGTGCTGCATACTGGGCATTATCCCCTCTGTTGGTAAAACAGGTACAGGTACCACCCTTATCTTCGATATATTTTTTGAGTTCTCCTGTGAGTTTCAGATTTTTATCTTTGAACGCATTCGTAATGATCAAAAAATGTTTCATAAATTATTTATCGAGCTCTCCATGTGCCGCATCAACAACTGCGTGAACATCCACTGATTCCGCTCTTCCCCCTGTGGCTTCTTTTCTGATATATACCAGATATTCAATATTTCCTTCCGGTCCCTTGATCGGAGAATATTCAAGATTGAGGATCTCAAATCCGATTTCGACAGCAAAATCGATCACTTTAAGGATCACTTCTTCATGAACAGCCTTATCACGGACGACACCTTTCTTGCCGACTTTTTCTCTTCCGGCTTCAAACTGTGGTTTGATCAGACAGACCATTTCTCCTTTGTCATTTAAAAGTTCTCTTGCCGGTCCTAAAACCTTGGTAAGGGAGATAAAGGAAACATCTACAGATGCAAAATCCAGTCTGTCTGCAATGTCAGCAGGCGTTACATAGCGGATATTCGTTTTCTCCATACATACAACACGCTCATCCTGACGGAGTTTCCATGCAAACTGTCCGTATCCGACATCTACTGCATAGACCTTTGCCGCACCATTTTGCAGCATACAGTCTGTAAATCCACCGGTTGAAGCTCCAATATCCATGCAGATCTTATTCTCAAGAGAAATCCCAAAATGTGTCATTGCTTTTTCTAATTTCAGTCCACCGCGGCTGACATATTTTAGTGTATTGCCCTTTACTTCAATATTGGCATTCTCATCAAACATAGATCCCGCTTTGTCTTCACGGTTATTGTCCACGAAAACATTTCCTTCCATGATCATTGCTTTTGCCTTTTCTCTTGAAGGTGCGAGTCCTTTATTTACAAGTAAAACATCTAATCTTTCTTTCATGTTGTTTATCTTTCCTGTGATTTTGATTTTTCGGTTCTAAAAAGTTTATTATTCTGTTCATTCGCTGATTTTACGATTTTATTTCAGCCTCTCATATTCTGCGATCGTGCGTTTTACGATCGTGTCCGGATCCAGTCCGACCTCTTTGCGGAGTATTTCCAGATTGCCATGCTCCACATATTCATCCGGTATTGCTATATTAAGAATGTGGATCTCATCTGTCTCTGATTGATTATAAAATTCAGTAATATGCTCTCCGAATCCGCCATTTATAACATTTTCTTCCATTGTCACGATCAGTTTATGGTCTGACATCACCTCAAGAAGCATTTCTGTATCCAGTGGCTTGGCAAACCGTGCATTTATAAGACTGCAGGAATAACCCTGTTCTTTTAACTGCCGCCTTACTTCTACCGCCGTTTTGACCATGGAACCTAACGCAAACAGAACAATTTCAGATTCATGAAAAATCCATTCGCTCTTGCCATAGCAAACAGGCATACGGTACTCTTTCAGTTCGTCATACGCCTCACCTCTTGGATAACGTACTGCGATCGGGCCATTAAAACTAACAGCAAACTTTATCATATCTGAAAGCTCCCATTTATTCTTCGGAGCCATAACTGTCATATTCGGAATAGATGACAGATAAGACAGATCGAATATTCCCTGATGTGTTTCACCATCACTTCCTACAAGTCCTGCCCGGTCTATCGCAAATACAACTGGGAGATTCTGGATACAGACATCATGCAGGATCTGATCGTATGCCCTTTGTAAAAATGATGAGTACACTGCAAAAACAGGCTTTAATCCTGCCGCTGCAAGCCCGGCTGCAAATGTTACAGCATGCTGTTCGGCAATTCCAACGTCAAAAAAACGTTCCGGAAACATGTTATGAAACCGTTTTAATCCGGTTCCGTCTGTCATTGCTGCTGTGATCGCAACAACCTTGTCATCTCTGTCTCCGAGCTTTCTCATAACAGTTGAAAAAATATCTGTATAGTTTGCCTTAATCCTCGGATTCTTCGGCAGACCAGTCTCAATATCGAACGGATCTGTTCCATGGAAACGTGCCGGATGTCTTTCTGCCGGTGTATACCCGGCTCCCTTGTGCGTCACTACATGTACAAGAACCGGCCCATCAATATGGGATGCTTCTTTTAACAGCTTTTGTATTCCAAAAAGATCGCCGCCATCAACCGGGCCAAGATACACGATCCCCATCTCTTCAAAAAACATGCCTGGGATAAATAGCTGTTTAATTCCGCTTTTTGTTTTGCGGATTTTCGATACCATTTTATCTCCATGAGGCATCTTATTCAATGAATTCAAAACATTAACCTTCAAATCCCGGTATGCATCTGCTGTGCGGAAACCTGCAAGATAACTGGATAATCCGCCAACGTTTTCTGAGATTGACATATTATTGTCATTCAATACGATAATAAAATTAGACTTCAGCCTTGCCGCATTATTGAGCGCCTCAAATGCCATCCCTCCGGTAAGAGCACCATCTCCGATCACAGATACTACTTTATAATCCTCTCCTGTGATCTCACGGGCCAATGCATAGCCAAGTCCGGCAGAAACAGATGTGGAGCTGTGGCCGGTATCAAAGCTGTCACAGGCACTCTCTTTTCGTTTCGGGAAGCCACTCATTCCGCCATATTTACGCAGACCGTCAAATCCGTCTTTTCTTCCGGTTAAAATCTTGTGGGTATAAGACTGATGCCCTACATCCCAGATAATCTTATCTTTTGGAAGATCCAGTACGAGGTGCAGTGCCATTGTCAGCTCTACGACCCCAAGATTTGAAGCAAGATGTCCTCCTGTGACTGAAATCTTGTGGATCAGGAAATCTCTGATCTCGTCTGCAAGAATTTTCAGTTCTTCATCCGATAATTCTTTAATATCATTTTCTTTATTGATCTTTTCTAATACCATAAACGGTACCTCGACTTATTGTACTTTACTGTTGTAATACACCGATTTTGGATGTATTGTTTTATTTTTCCCTTGAAATCAGGTATAAAAGCAATTCATTTAAAAATTCATTTTTTACCACAAGCGAATTCATATAGGAAACTGCATTCTCAGTATGACTTGCAACATCTTCCTTTGCTTTATCCAGGCCCTCGAAAGCAACATATGTCGCCTTATTATTTTTTTCATCACTTCCGATCGCCTTTCCAAGTACTTCCAGAGTACTCGTCACATCTAAGATATCATCTTTTATCTGGAATGCGAGGCCGACTTCTGTCGCAGCATTTAAAACTGCATTCTGTTCTTTTACTGTTGCTCCTGCAAGAATCGCACCGATCAACATGGAGCTTTCGATCAATGCACCTGTTTTCAGACGATAAATAAAATCAAGCTTCTCTCTTGTGATATTTCCATCATTCTCAGACAGGATATCTACAACCTGGCCTCCGACCATTCCATAGATACCTGCTTTTCTCGAAAGCACCTGCAATGCTTTTCCAATATTCGGATTCTCCGGTTCCATGTCAAATGCTTTTGTTGCTGTTTCAAATGCATAATTAAGCAGTGCATCACCGGCAAGAATTCCCATTGCTTCTCCATAAACAGCGTGAGTTGTTTTCTTTCCCCGGCGATATTCATCATTATCCATTGCAGGAAGATCATCATGAACAAGCGAATATGTGTGGATCATTTCAATTGCTGCCATAAATGGCTCGATCACTTCTGACCGTCCGCCAAACAGACGATAGGTCTCTGACATCAGCATCGGACGGAGTCTTTTGCCTCCGGCAAGGATGCTGTAATTCATCGCTTCCATAATCACTTTCTGGTAACCTTCTTCTTCCGGAAGATATTTTGATATAATTTTTTCGATTTCATCTACACGTGTATTAATTTCTGCTTTAATATTCAATTTGAATCTCCTTTTGGATCCTGAAAGACATTTAAAAATCTTCTAACTGTCCCTCTTCCCGAATCACCTGCATCTTTTTTTCGACAGTGTCTAACATCTGATTACATTCTCTTAATTTCTTTACACCATCCTGATATAACCGGAAAGATTCATCCAGTCCGATCTGTGGTTCTTCCATCCGGCCAATGATCGATTCTATCTCAGAGAACTTCTCTTCCAGTGAAACCTCCGGTTCTTTTTGTTCTTCACTCATTCTTTTTAACCTCCGTTACGGACGCTTCCAGCTGACCGTTCAATAAATGGATACGGATCGTATCCCCTGTTTTTACCTGATTGGCGTCTGTCAGTGTTTTCCCCTGTGCATCCTGTACGTAGGCATATCCCTGACTCAGCTTTTTAAATGGAGAAACTCCATCCATCCGTTCTGACAACAATGCAAATCTGTGTTTTCTGTCAGTAAGGATCTGTTCCATCCGCCTTGTGATCGTCTCTTCCAGATCGATCGCATATTTACGATTCTCACGAAGCCTGTTTTCAGGACTTAAATACTTTATTCTGGTCTGATACTTTTCAATATGCAGTCTTGCCGTTTCCAATTTCTGAAAAAACAGCTGATCCATCCTTCGCTGGTATGCTTCCATCTGTACGTTGACTGTACGATAGTCATAGACAGCAAGCTCTGCTGCTGCGGATGGTGTCGGTGCTCTCAGATCCGCAACATAATCAGCGATCGTAGTGTCTGTTTCATGACCGACTGCAGAAATTACCGGTGTCTCACACTCAAAAATTGCTCTTGCTACGATCTCTTCATTAAATGCCCATAGATCTTCGATCGATCCACCTCCCCGGCCGACAATGATCACATCTACACCCAATGCATCCAGTGCATGGATCCCATTTACAATACTGGCAGCTGCCCCTTCTCCCTGAACCAGTGCCGGGTATAAGATCAGCTGTACGTAGGGATTTCTCCGTGATGCGATATTACGGATATCCTGAACTGCTGCTCCTGTTGGTGCGGTAACAATACCAACCTTTCTCACATAAGCCGGGACAGGTTTTTTGTATTCCGGAGCAAACATCCCCATCTCTTCCAGTTCACGTTTTAATGCTTCGAACTTCAAATATAAATTACCAGCCCCATCCAGACTGATCTCTCTGGCATAGAGCTGATACTTTCCATCGCGTTCATAAACTTCTACGGAGCCGGTCACGATCACTTTATCCCCTTCCTTCATTGGAAAGGTAAGACCGCGGCGGTTTCCTGCAAACATGATTGCATTCAGGGTTCCGGATGCATCCTTGATCGTAAAATAAATATGTCCGGACGAGTGATACTTACAGTTTGATACTTCTCCCTTTACACTGATACGCATAAGCATAAAATCCTGTGCAAACATATTCTTAATGTATGTATTCACCTGTCCTACAGAATATACATTCTTCATCATGCCAGTTTTGCAAGTACTCCGTTAACAAATGCCGGTGAATCATCCGTACCGTATTGTTTTGCAAGTTCAACTGCTTCGTTGATCGCAACCTTCACCGGAATATCTTCATCATATTTCATCTCATACACAGCCAGTCTGAGCAAGGTAAGATCAACCTTTGCCATACGTCTGGTTTTCCATCCTTCTGACACACCGTTGATCATTTCATCGATCTCGCCGATTTTCTCTGTTACATTGCGATATCTTTCCAAGATGTAATCTTTTTCCTTTTCACTGCTGATTAAATCATCATCAAATAATCCTTCCTGTGTCTGTAATTCCTCTGCATCATGGAAATCTACAGCAAAAAGCATTTTAAATACCTGTTCTCTGATTTGTCTTCTGGTCATTGGGTTCTTATCCTTTCATTCTATCAATGCGTTTCTTCCCGCTTCTCTACTTCAAAAAAAGGATGTCACTCGGACATCCTTTATGAAAAACTATTTGTCATTTCCCATGTCAACGCTTGCAATTCTGACATTTACAAGAGAAACTTCTAATCCGGTCATGTTTTCAATTGCGGATTTGATTCTGTCCTGAACCTTCGCAGATACTTCCGGAATGGAATATCCATATGCAATATTAAGTGCAACATCAACATTCACAATACCGCTCAATACTTCTACGCGAACGCCCTTAGAAAGATTCTTCATTCCAAGCTTGCTGACAAGCTCATTCGTAATGTTACCGGCCATAGAACTGACACCTTCGACTTCTGTTGCAGCCAGTCCTGCAATAATTGCAACTACTTCATCTGCTATCTTCACTTCTCCTAAATGTCCATCCTTTATTTTAAATGTTTTTCTATCCTCAGCCATCGGTTAATGCCTCCTAAGTGATATTATGTTACTATTATAACAGACTATTCCCTTTTTGGGAACAAAAAAAGTATTATTTTTCAGTAAATGTGCATACGCCTTCCCCTGGTTCGGATCTGAAATCATAAGCAATCTCTTCTCCCTCAAAGGAAATGGAAAAGCTTCCTTCCATATCTAAAAATGAATGTACATGTGCGATTCCATCTAAAATCTCTGCAAATTCGTCAAGAAAAGCTTCTGCGGCATCTGCATTTGCACAATCCTCTTCTTCGATCTTCTCGTCCACATACAATCTGAGATCAAAATCATCCAGATCACTCTCATTATCGATCTTAGCACTTGCAATATATGGATTTGCATGATTATGCAGTACATTTTCAAGGTAGGATGCGCAGGAAAGTATTCTTGACTGTGATACGTCCTCTGCCTCCAGATATAATTTATA
Organism: uncultured Roseburia sp.; assembly: GCA_934292805.1. GTDB lineage: Bacteria > Bacillota > Clostridia > Lachnospirales > Lachnospiraceae > Roseburia. The sequence continues at coordinate 33,443 of CAKQXQ010000023.1, forward strand.
TTCCATTTTCAAGGTGTTTTCTGCCATTGTATCTTCCTCTTTCCTATTCGGTTTCTTTTTGTGATATTATCTGTCACTGCTTCTGTCAATCCTTCCGTTCTCTGTCCAAAAGGCCATCCACAAAAGCCCTGTTCCCTATTTTACCTATCTCACAGGAAAAAGTAAATACATTCCTCTTATTTCTGTCATTAATTCATTCGATATTCCCGAAAAATATGATATAATTTCGATATGTGCAGGATTAGGCTGCACAATCACAAAATTTATCATAAAGGAGTATCAATATGGCACAGACAAATTATCCTCCGTTTGAAATGCAGTTCAAAATACCGGACCGGAAAGATCCAGTTCTATATACAAGAAGATTCCTGGCACCAAAACGTCTCATTCTGTTAGGATGCGGTTATGTAGCCCAGTCTCTTTCCCACTTTGCCTCCCAGCTTGAATTTGAAGTATCTGCAGTGGATGACAGACCCTCCTTTGCAAATGCTCATACTATGCCTGATTCAAAAGAAATAATCTGCGACAGTTTTAAAAATGCGATCAGACAACTGGAACTTACAGAGCAGGATTTTATTGCTATTGTAACCCGCGGACATAAATACGATGCCGATTGCATCCGCACGATCTATGAAAGCGGCATACATCCCGCGTACATCGGACTGATCGGTTCCAGGCGTCGTGTAGCAGGTCTTTTTGAAAATCTCTGTACAGAAGGGATCAGCAGGTCTTTTCTTGATTCAATCCATACACCGATCGGCCTTGACATCGGAGCTGTGACTACAGATGAGATTGCCATCTCCATTCTTGCAGAACTGATCCAATGCCGCAGTGTGCTCTCTTCCGATAAAAAAAATGGCATTTTAGAGCAGACAAATATGGATCCCGTTTTTTTACAGTCTCTTGCATCCGACGAACCAAAGGCTGTTGCTGTTGTTGTCGAACGCCGCGGTTCTACTCCTGTAAAAACAGGTGCGATCATGTCTGTCAACGAAATCGGGCAGTCTTTTGGAACAATTGGCGGCGGCTGCGGCGAACATGAAGTGTTACGCAAGGCCTTAGAAGTGATCTCCATGAAAAAAGATGCCTTCGTATCTGTCGATATGACAAATGATTTTGCAGGAGAAGAAGGTATGGTCTGCGGCGGGACAATGGACGTAATCATCCATTACATTCAGGGATCAGCTTTATAAGTTCACCAAAAACTCTGTCTGCATATAATTTTTTGATCTCATGACGGTCCATCGCAGCAACATCCGCATGAAACTCGTATTTATTGACGTTTCCATTCACCAGGATACAAAAATAGACCTCTCCACGGATGCTGTCTGCGTTATTCGGATCGACATTTCCGGTAGTTCCGGTAATCCCGACCGCAATATCTGTATGAAGCTTTTCCCGCACAGCCCTTGCCATTTCGACAGCGCACTCTATGGAATAGACTCCATATTGATCGATCACCATTTCATCTACACCAGACAGTACCTTCGTCTGATTCTGATATGTCACATAACCTCCGGGGAAAATAGCGGATGCGCCTTCCGTATCCGTGATCATAGATGCGATCATTCCCGATGTACAGCTCTCCATCGTCGAGATCGTCATATGTGTATCAATAAGTCTTTGTACAACCTTTTTCGCATTTGTTGTTTTTTCTTCTTTTTTCATCAAAAACCCCCTCAAAAAAAGCTTTATCGTTATTTTTACATTTCCTTTCACTCTTATTTTCATTATATTGTCATAAATTTTCAGAATCAATCTTAATTTCATTTTCTCTTGACAAAACTTAAGAATTTATTATAATTACCAATGGTAATTATCTATGGTAACTATCTGTGAGAATCATTTAAGGAGATTTATTTATGACCAGAGAAAAGCTGAAAAGAATGTTTGATGCCTGCTATCAGGCAAAACGGATCCGTGAAATGCTCCCACCACTGCCACAGGGAATCATGCCCTCTTATATTCAATATATGGATGTTATTTTATCTATGGAAAAAGCCGGGATCCCGGCGAAAATTTCTGATATCAGTGACCGCATGAATCTTCCAAGACCGGGTGTTACCCGGACGGTAAAAGAAATGGAAAAGAAAGGGCTTCTAAAAAAACTTGCTTCCAAAGAAGATGGCAGAGTCACTTATCTTACGGTTACAGAAGAAGGCAAAAAGATTTCCCGGGAATTCGATGAGCTTTACTTCACAAGTCTCTCTGCTTTCTTTTCTGATATTTCAGAAGAAGAAGCCGATTGCATGATACAGACCATTGAAAAATTTTATAATATTATGTACGAAAGACTAACTATTAAAAGTCAAGTCGAAAATGAAATATTTTGAATGAATTGTAGAAATGCATTTCAGATATA
>CAKQXQ010000024.1 GCA_934292805.1 uncultured Roseburia sp.
GCTGCATTAAAAGCTGCAACTCCACTTGGAAAAGGTCTTGGAGCATCTCCAGGAGCTGCTTGTGGTAAAGTTGTATTCACAGCTGATGACGCTGAGAAATGGGCAGAAAGAGGAGAGAAAGTCGTTTTAGTACGTCTTGAGACTTCTCCAGAAGATATCACTGGTATGAAAGCTGCTCAGGGTATCTTAACAGTTCGTGGTGGTATGACATCTCACGCAGCCGTAGTTGCACGTGGTATGGGAACATGCTGTGTATCCGGATGTGGCGATATCGCTATGGACGAAGAGAATAAGACATTTACATTAGGCGGACAGACATTCGTTGAGGGATCTGAAATTTCTATCGATGGTACAACAGGTAACATCTACGGAACATTAATCCCAACAGTTGATGCTACAATCGCTGGTGAGTTCGGACGTGTTATGGCATGGGCTGACAAATATAGAACATTAAAAGTTCGTACAAATGCTGATACTCCAGAAGATGCCAGAAAAGCTCGTGAGCTTGGTGCAGAAGGTATCGGTCTTTGCCGTACAGAGCATATGTTCTTCGAGGAAAGCAGAATTGCTGCATTCCGTGAGATGATCTGCTCCGATACAGTAGAAGAAAGAGAAGCAGCTCTTGAGAAGATCCTTCCATATCAGCAGGGAGACTTCGAAGCTCTTTATGAAGCTCTTGAAGGTAACCCAGTTACTATCCGTTTCCTGGATCCACCTCTTCATGAGTTCGTTCCAACAGAAGAAGCTGATATCGAGAAACTTGCAAAAGCTCAGGGTAAATCCGTTGAGACAATCAAGAACATCATCGCTTCCTTACATGAGTTCAACCCTATGATGGGACACAGAGGATGCCGTCTTGCTGTTACTTATCCAGAAATCGCTAAGATGCAGACAACAGCAGTTATCCGTGCAGCTATCAACGTACAGAAGAAACATCCAGACTGGACAGTAAAACCAGAAATCATGATTCCACTTGTATGTGAAGTAAAAGAATTAAAATTCGTTAAGAACGTAGTTGTTGAGACAGCTGACGCTGAAATCGCAGCAGCAGGCGTTAACTTAGAGTACGAAGTTGGTACAATGATCGAGATCCCAAGAGCAGCTCTTACTGCTGATGAGATCGCTACAGAAGCTGATTTCTTCTGCTTCGGTACTAACGACTTAACACAGATGACATTTGGATTCTCCCGTGATGATGCTGGTAAGTTCTTAAATGCTTACTATGATACAAAGATCTTCGAGAACGATCCATTTGCAAAACTTGACCAGAACGGTGTTGGTAAATTAATGGAGACAGCTATTAAGCTTGGTAAACCAGTTAATCCAAAACTTCATGTTGGTATCTGTGGAGAGCACGGTGGAGATCCATCTTCCGTAGAATTCTGCCACAAGATTGGTTTAGACTATGTTTCCTGCTCACCATTCCGTGTTCCAATCGCTCGTTTAGCAGCAGCACAGGCAGCTATTTCTAACAAATAATCTGACCTGAGAATCGAATATTGAATTTGAGCTATCAGCCCTGCGGATTTCCGCAGGGCTGATTGTGTTGTGTGCTGTAGGGTACCAGGAATATTACAATAGAGAATACAAATAGACAGCCCTATATAGTATCTGAACGAATACGAAAACAGAAGGGGCTATTTTATTGCTTGACAATATGGAAAAATTACCATATTATACTCATATAGAAAGTACATCGGAGGAAATTTATGAGTGAATTTAAAGCAGAATTTTACAAGGCAAAGGATGGGAGTAAACCTGCAAAAGAATTTATACTTTCTCAAGAAACAAAAATGAAAGCGAAATTGTTTGGATTAGTTGATATGTTAGAACAATATGGAAATCAACTAAGAGAACCATATAGCAAATCATTGGGAGATGGTATTTTTGAAATTCGTGCAAAAGTAGGAACGGATATAACAAGGGTGTTATATTTTTTCTACTATGAAGGAAGAATAATATTAACAAACGGATTTGTTAAAAAAACTCAAGAGACACCGCAAAATGAAATCAAAAAAGCAAAACAATACCGCAAGGAATTTTTAGGAAGGAGTGATAAATAATGAGTGAATTTCAAGAGTTGTTACAGGAACAGTTAAAAGATCCTGAATTTAAAAAGGAATGGGACGATATTCAGCCAGAAATGGATGTCATCCGTGCAATGATTGATGCACGCATTGAGCAGAATTTAACACAAAAAGAGCTGGCTACACGAACAGGAATTGATCAGGCAGATATAAGTAAGCTTGAAAATGGAACGAGAAATCCAAGTTTAAAATTATTAAAGAAACTTGCTTCTGGATTGGGAATGCAGTTAAAAATTGAATTTGTACCAATGCAAACATTACGGAAATAGCTTACATTACTGCTTTATGTATGCAAACAAAAACATAAATAATCCGATTTATATAGCATCTAACGGATACGAAAACGGTTAGGTGCTATTTTATGTTCAAAAAACAGGAGATAAAGAATACAGAACCGGAGGATGAACGATGAAAAACACGCAAAAGCCTACAACAATCACACTTGCCCGTTGGATTATCGACAAGGCAAACACAGATGTATACCGTGCCGGAACACTTTCGGGAACAAAGCATCCGAAAGCAGATGGAGAACTTCTTGAAAAGCTGGGAGGCAGAGCAAATCTGGTGGAGCAGGCCAAAATTCTTGAAAAACAGACAGATGCCGGGAAAAGTGGAAAAATCTGGTTTAAATGGACAAATGTCAATACAGATATAAGTGTGATTCATTTTGATATAGCTTCCATACCAGAGTTATGTGAGATAGAGCGGATAGAAGATCCGCGTGCACGTCAGCAGCGTTTGATCCGGTTTGTATCACAATATAGGGAAGAAGTGGAAGGGTGTGACTGGATCTGCAAATATTATGATGATATATTGGCAGATCTGAAATCCGGAAAGAGAGAACCTGATGCATACAAAGAGGATGAAAAACTTTTTTGTTGTATTAATGCCATTGCAAATTTGAAAGAATCCATGTGGGAGCATGTGTTTAGCAGTAGGGTTTTCGGTGATTCCAAGAAATTCCAGAATGAGTACCGTTCAAAGATTTTTACAATATTGAAAAAATATTCTCCGTATTATGAAAATGAACTTGATGTAGAAACAGCGGATAAGGAAGAAGCAGAAAAAGAAGAAATAGATAAACGGGAACTTTTGCAAATGCATGGAATTATGTCTTATGCCCAGACTATGGAATGGAAGGGGAATTTGACGTATTATTTGGATACTGCACCTAATGTGATAATACAAACCGCATCTAATTTGTATGGAACAGTATTAAACACACAGACGTTGGAACATGCGATACCTGCAGATCTGTCTTTTTGCAGAAAAATAATGACGATTGAAAATAAAGCGAATTATGAGAGCCTGCCATATGAAGAAGGAACACTATACATATTTTGCCACGGACATTTCACTCCAAAAGAAGCAGTATTTCTGAAAAAGATTCATGAAATCGCTCCAAAAGGCTGCGAATACTATCATTGGAGTGACATGGATCTTGGTGGAATCAGTATTTTTCGGTCAATAAAAAACCGGATTTTTCCAGAGCTGAAGCCTTATAAAATGAGCGTAGCAGATTATAGGGAGGCGATAGAACATGGTGCCGGACTTCCATTAAAGGCGTCATCCAGAGAGAAGCTGCTCAGAAAAGAGGCGGGAGTTCTGGAAGACCTCAGGCAGGAGATTTTAAAACGGAATCAGACTGTTGAACAGGAATACTTTTTGTAGTGGGAAAATTGGTCTAAAGCCAGCAAATTATGCAGAAAAGGCAGAAGCAACCGAAATGCCAGAAACCATTAATTTCTCTAAAAAAGAACTCAAAATAAACCATCATGCACAATTTGCACTTGTAAACAAATACATAAATTACATAAAAACGACAAAAATTTCCGGGATAGGTACGAGAAAATCAAAAAAATATAGAATATGCACAGAATCGGCATGATATCAACATGAATTTTAGTAGTTTTTAAACGATAAAAACTACTGACAAATATTGACAATTCAACAAAAACCCCGTAAACTTTAATAGTGCATTACAAATATAAGCAATTGGGGAGATGTGAAAGTGATAGATATACATAACCATTCTCTTTTCGGGGTGGATGACGGAGCTCGAACAATTGAAGATACAAAACAAATGCTTATGTTTGCAAGAAGTCAGGGAATCACAAAGATCATCCTGACACCGCATTATCGTCCGAGGATGTTTGAATATCCAAGTGAGAAAGTGCATCAGAATTTTGAACAAGTTAAGAAAGCCGCATCTGATATAAATATAGAAGTGTTCCTTGGCTGCGAGTATCATACAGACAGTCAGATGATAGAACATTTTAATGACGGAAGATGTGAGACACTCGGAGACAGTGATTATGTTCTGACTGAGTATTCCCATAACAGCGAATATTCATATATCATGCAGAACACTCAGCGAGTATTATCATGTGGGTATATCCCAGTGATAGCACACGCAGAGAGATATCAATGTCTTTTTTCTATACCAAAAAGGCTGGAGGAACTCCAACGTGCAGGTGCTTATATCCAGCTTAATGCAGACAGTGTGTTAGGATGCACCGGATTCCGAATGAAGCAGTTCTGTAGAAAAGTATTAAAAAATGAATGGGCAGATATTATCGCCAGTGATGCACATAATATGGGTGATAGACCAAATCGTCTTTCTCAATGTTATGAATACATAGAAAAGAAATTTGACAGAGACTATGCCGAGTTATTATTTGAGAATAACCCAGGTCAAATTATAGAATCTATCAAGTGAGATGAAAGCTTTGGCAGGATAAATCATAGAATTTATGGCTAATTATAATAATAAATATACTGATATTACAAAAGGTAAGAGGAGAACGAATATGCCGCAAGAGACAAATGAAATTGATGAAATCGATTTAGTAGAACTGTTCTTTGAACTGTTAGCACACTGGAAAATGATTGCCGTATCAACAATACTTACAGGAACGATTGCTGCATTAGTCAGCCTGTTTCTTATGACACCTTTATATAAGTCTACATCAGCATTATACGTATTATCAAAGAGCACCTCGATCACAAGCCTTGCTGATGTACAACTTGGCACAAATCTGGCAAATGATTATGTTGTTGTATCGACTGGAAGACCGGTATTGGAACAGGTAATAAAAAATCTGGATCTTAATCTGACATATGAACAGCTGAAGTCTATGATTCAAGTTAATAACCCATCTAATTCGCGTATCCTTGAGATTACAGTGACAGACAGTGATCCGAAGACTGCAAAACTTATTGCGGACGAGACAGCAGAAGTAATATCTGCATTTATCGCAGAGAAGATGGATCAGGATCCACCAACAATTATCCAACGCGGTTATTCAGATGGTAACCCAGTGTCGCCACACAAAACCAAAAATACAATGCTCGGTGCATTGGCTGGTATGATTATTGCATGTGGTATTGTAATTTTAAGTTTTCTGTTAAATGATACGATCGTGACAGAGGAAGATATTACAAAGAAGCTGGGATTAAATGTGCTTGGGGTAATTCCATATGAGGAAGAAGAAAAAGCTCATGGAAGAAAAGTACGAAAGAATGAAAAAAATAAAATGCAGGAATAGGCAGGTGAGAATAAATGGAAACAATTACACTTCAGAATCTGAAACCACACAGTTTAAAAAGAAGAGAAGCTCTAAGGGTTTTGAAGACAAACCTGCAGTTTTGTGGAGATGATATCAAATCAATCCTTATCACCAGTACTATTCCAGGTGAATGTAAAAGTACGATCAGTGTTGACCTTGCTGTTTCTCTGACCGAATCAGGAAAGAGGGTGCTTCTGATTGATGCTGATATGAGAAAATCTGTCCTTGTTGGAAGATTACAGGCAACTGCAGAGGACAAAAGGGAAATCTTTGGATTATCACATTATCTTTCCGGTCAGAAAAAACTGGATGATGTGATCTATTCTACACAACTTTCAAAGTTATTTATGATTTTTTCCGGTCCATATGTACCGAATCCAACAGAGATCCTTGATAAAAAATACTTTGCCGAACTTATGAGTTTTGCAAGAAACCTGTTTGACTATGTGATCGTTGATTGTCCTCCAATCGGGGCAACCATTGATGCGGCTGTTATTGCAAAATACTGTGATGGAGCAATTTTTGTTGTTGCACAGGGCGTCGCAGGAAGTAAGCTTGTTGTTGGTGCAAAACAACAGCTTGAGGCTTCCGGTGTCAGGATCCTTGGAGCTGTAATGAGTGGTGTGAAAACAGATGGCAGTCATTATGGTAAGTATTATGGCAAATACTATGGTAAATATTATGGCAAATACTACGGAAGTGATGACATGGAGAAAGATGGCAGACAAAAGAAGGAAAAGTCTAAGAAATGAAGCAGAAAGAAAAGAACTATAAAATCCTTCCGGTTTTCATTCTGCTCTTATTAGCAGTGGCAGTTCTGTTGGTGGTTCTGGTGATTTTAAGCAGAGGTAATAAAGAAAATCCGGTTACATCTACAGAATATGTTAAGACCACAGAGGATGCTTCTTCTGGTACTGACAAGTGGCAGGAGGGAGTCATCAGTTATAATGGTAAAAATTATCGATACAATACATCCATAAAGAACTACCTTTTTCTAGGGGTAGACCAGGATGGACCGGTTGTTAAGGCAAAAGATGGAATTAGTGGCGGACAGTCCGATGCGATGTTCCTTCTGGTGGCAGATGACAGGAACAAGACATTGTCTGTGATCGCGATCAACCGGAATACCATGACAAATGTTAAAGTTTACGATGAGGATGGTGAGTATGTGAATACTGCCAGACTCCAGATCTGCCTGCAGCATGGTTACGGTGATGGAATGAGAGTAAGCTGCCTCCGCAGTGTGGATGCGGTTTCAGAACTCTTCTACAATTTACCGATCTCCGGATACCTGTCCATGAACATGGACGCCCTGCCGATCATCAATGATGAGATTGGTGGTGTTACGGTGGAGGTCTTAGACGATCTTAGCAATACAGCAAAAAATGTATCCTTGAAAAAAGGTGAGACTGTGACACTTACCGGAGATGAAGCCTATGTTTATCTGCGAAGCAGGGATACCAGTGTATTCGACAGTGCAGGTGAGCGTCTGAACCGTCAGATGCAATACATGACGGCATTATTTGCCAAAATGAAAACAGTTACAGAAAGCAATCCATCCATATTCAAAACGATCAACAGTTCAATAAAGGACTATACCGTATCCAGTATGGATTTTGTAAAGCTGGCAGAGATGTCAGCAGACTATACATTCGATGAAAGCCACATGTATACAATTCCGGGCGAAACTGTCCAGGGAGAGGTTTTTGAGGAATATAATGTGGATGATCCGGCACTCTACGAGATGATTTTAGAGATTTTCTATGAACCGGTGGATTAATTCAGGTAGTAAACGTGGGTCTTTACAGATTTGCGTTTAGTATATCACATGCAAAAATGATGAAGAAAGGAGAAAAGTATGAAAAAGAAACTTATTTCAGTACTTGCTGCAGTGATGGTTCTTACAATGGGAACAACTGTATTTGCTGCAACAAGCCCAACAACAAAATCTGTTTCTAATGTTGAAGTAAACGCTACTCAGAAAGTAGTTGTAAAACCAACAGAAACACAGGCTCCGGCAACATATGTAGAGGGAATTAATTCCATTAATTCCAATACAGGTGCTGCTGCCGTTAAAGCTGTAACAGATAACACAATGGCATCTGTAAAAGCTGAGATCCAGAGCCAGATGAATGATGTCGCAAAACTTGCAGACATCATCGGTTCTGCAACATTAAAACAGATCGCAGCAGACAGTACCAAACAGGTTACTCCGTCTGTAAAATTTGCTGCTGATGTTACCGCACCAGCCGGTGTTACAGTATCAGCTGCAAACCCGATCACTCTTGATCTTCCGGCACCGGGTGTAAAAGCAGGTGCAGCAGTTGCTGTTCTTCACTGGAACGGATCTGCATGGGAAGTGATCAAACCGGATGCAGTTAATAACGGAACAGTTAAGGCTACATTTACAAGCCTTTCCCCAGTTTTCGTTGTAGAGTTCTCTGCTCTTACAAGCGATGGTAAAGCAGTTTCCCCAAAAACAGGTTCTTCTATGCCTGTATTACCAGTTATGGCAGTTATCTGCATGGCTGGAGTTGCTGTTGTAGCAACAAAGAAAGTAAAATGTAACTAACTCAAATCCATCATATTGTGCACATGTGATTGCCGGATGGTTTTCCATCCGGCATATAAAATATAAAGACGTGAAATAATGGAACATAAAAAAAAGAATAATAATCATAACAAACGATACAATTTTTTATTGAGTATATTTACAGCAGGTTTTTGTATCTGCTGTATTATTATGTTATATCAGAATTACCTACAAAATAGAGCTGAAGACAGATATGATGATCTGGCAGCGATGAATAGTGAAAGTGTAACGGAAAGCGTTACTACAATAGAGACAGAGGAGCAGGAGGAGAAGCTTGATTTTCCGGTTCCAGAAAAAGAGATCGACTGGGATTCACTGGAACAGGAAAACAGTGATATTTATGCATGGATCTATATCCCAAATACACAGGTAGATTATCCGGTGCTTCAGGATGAAGAGAATGATAATTATTATCTGGATCATAATATAGATCACAGCAAAGGATATCCGGGTGCGATCTACAGTCAGTCCGTGAATCAGAAAGATTTTTCTGATGTCTGGACAGTATTGTATGGACATAACATGGGCAATGGTACCATGTTTGGCAGTCTGCGTGAATTTAAAGATAATGAGTTTTTTGAAGAAAACCAATATATATATATTTACACAAAAGAAAGAACATTTATATACAAAATTTATTCTGTATGCACATTTGGAGACCAGCTTCTTTGCGACAGTTACAGCTTCGGATTGACAGTTGGAGTAAGACAGTTTTTAACTGAGACAGCGGAAGTAAGGGATATGAGTTCGCATGTCCGAAGTGATTTTGATATGCCGGATGATACGAAAATACTCACACTTTCTACCTGTATTAAAAATTCGCCAAACAAACGGTGGCTTGTAAACGGTGTACTTCTTGGGAGTGTGAGAAGCTAACATATAGTTATTACAAATTTAGATAAAGGCTGACTTTTTGAAAGCGTCTGGTTTTAGGGTAGATGTACTATTCTTAAAATTAGACGCTTATTAATAAACAGATCATACGAAAGAAACATTCTGACCGCATGAAGTGAAGGAGCAGATGCATGTTTAATTACAGGAATTTATCGGACTATGATTTTGAACTGTTATGCAGGGATATAATGGAGAAGAAGCTTTCACAAGAGCTTCGCTGTTTTGCTCCGGGTCGCGATGGCGGAGTAGACATCACGGAAAAGGAACAGTCGAATGAAGTAGTGATCCAGGTAAAGCATTATCTGAAATCTCCTTTTTCGCAGTTAAAATCCAGCCTGCAAAAAGAATTGCCGCAGGTACGCAAGTTGAATCCCTCTCATTATTATGTCTGTTGTGCAAAAGAACTCACGGCGGATAATATTAATAAGATTTATGGGATTTTTTCAGATTTTATGGATGGACCGCAGAATGTGATCGACCTGGAGGAGATAGACAGGTTTTTGCATGAACCGGAAAATGCCGATGTTTTGGAAAAGCATTTTAAACTCTGGCTTGAGTCTGTAGAGATATTGGAACAGATTTTTAATCAGGATGTATTCGTGGACTGTGAATCGCTTCTTGATGATGTGGAGAAGGAGCAGCAGAAGTTTGTAAAGACCGGGTATTATGAGATGTGCCGGAATATTTTGGAGAAGGATCGGATGATTTTATTGCTCGGGAATCCGGGAGTTGGGAAAACGATGACTTCTAAGATGCTGGCACTTTATTTTGCGGCAAATGGATATCGGATACGATATACAACGAATAATGATCTGTCAGATCTGAAGGCTTCGTTGTCAAGAGAGAAGGACAGAACAGAGGTTTTGCTTTTGGATGACTGTCTGGGGCAGCATTATTTTAGGATGCAGGAGACGAAGGAAAGAGAACTGCTTGCGTTGATGCGGCATATCCGTATGAATCCGAAGAAGATTCTGATCATGAATTCCAGGGTTACGATTTTCAAAGAGGCAAAGGAGCGTTCCTCTGAGTTCCGGTATTTTCTGGATGATGAGAAGCTAAAAATCCGCACGATAGAGATGGCGTCCTTAAGCATGGAGGAAAAAGGACAGATTTTTTACAATCATCTTTATTTTTCCGGAATTCCGGATTCTTATTGGCAGGATATCAAAAGTAAGAAGAGTTACAGACAGATCGCAGTACATCCAAATTATACACCGCGTCTGATGGAGTTCGTGACGAAAAAGAGTAATTATGGTAGTGTAAAATCAGGGGATTATTCACAATATATTTTGGACTGTTTGGACAATCCGAAAGAACTCTGGAAAGATGAGTTTTGCCGAAAGATTGCGCCACAAGACCGTGCACTGATGCTGACGCTGTATTCCCTGACAGATACAATGGTTGAGGATAAAGTTTTAAGAAGGGCTTATGCGGGATGGATCGAAAAGATGCCAGAGCTGGATCGAACACGGAATATTTATGAGGAATCATTGAAACGGATGACGGATTCCATGCTTAAGATCATTGAAGATCACGGAGTCCGCAAGATCGGTGTGAGCAACCCATCTGTGAATGATTTTCTGAAAAATTATGTGAAAGAACAAAATATGCAGGATCACATGACAGAATATGCGACAGAATATACTCAGCTTGTCAGAAGCTGCCCGCAGAAGGTTACCGGGCTGATTTCTTCGGGTGAGATTTACCGGTATCATTTTTCTGATAATTATGAAAAAATGGGTATCATATTGTCCTGTGTATGCAGAAATCAGATAAAAACGGACTGTCACAGAGCGTTAGTCGATGAATTTTTAGATGTTTTGTGGTGCTTTTCTATACTCGGCTTATCTAATATTAGGATATTGATCACACTTTTGACGAAGGAGTTTGATGATTTCTACCATACAAGGGACAGGCTGTCGGAAGAGGTACTTGAAAATATGCTGATGAATATGTCGCTGGAGGAATTTGACGAGCTTTACATAGTGATCAAAGAAAAGCATATGAAAGCTTTTCTGAAAAAGTATCAGAAGCTGATCACAGCCGGGCTGCAGAACGCAGCAGACCAATATATATCGGACGTGTCGGTGGAGGACTATTGCGGAAATTATGACATCAGCAAGGTGTTAGAGAATAATACATATCAGGAACATGGAATCCGGATGCCAGCGTTTGATGATGCGGCAGAAGACATTGCCGGATTTATAAGAGATGATATTTCAGATGAAGTATGGACGATCGTGAATAAGTATCCTGCAGAGATCTGCTCCGGAATTGAGATGGACGAAAAGGAAATTGATATCGATACATGGGCGATCGAACAATATCTGACCGACTGGTGCAGACCGGATTTTGATGAAGGTGATATTTATGAGGGATCGCATGGCGGCAGGGAGAGAAGTAATGGAAATATGCTGGACATAATGTTTCAGTAAATTCAGGTATGACGTAGTTTCGACTAGATAATAAAGGAAGTGTACGGATATTGGAATCTTTATTACAACAGCTTCAAAAAATGAATCAATTTATAAGTGCACCCTGTGGTGGAAACGGAAAGTGTGGGAAGTGTGCAGTCCGTTTTAAGAAGGGAGCAACAGAGATCACCGCAAGAGATCGGGAAGTATTTACAGAAGAACAACTAAAGCTTGGATGGCGTCTGGCTTGTTTGGCGTATCCAAAAGAGGGATATGAGATTGAGATTCCGGGTGCGGAAGAAAAGATTTTTGCACAGATGGATCGGACATTTTCTGAGCAGACGAAAGATGAAATTTCTTCGAAACAGCTGGATGATCCGGGAGCTTTTCAGAGAGAGTCTGATTATGGGATAGCAATTGACATTGGAACAACCACGCTTGCGGCTGTTTTAGTTGATTTAAATACCGGAAAAACAGTTTCTGCCGCTGCTGGGATCAATCACCAGAGAATATACGGATCGGATGTATTGTCAAGGATCCGGGCGTCTGTAGATGGCAGGCGGTTCGAGATGCAAAGGTGCATCCGACAGGATTTAAGAAAGCTGATCGGAGAACTTTGGACAGAAAATATAAAAAAAATTGTGATCGCAGGCAACACAACGATGTGTCATTTGCTGCGTGGGTTCCCATGTGACAGACTTGGGGTGGCACCCTTTGTCCCGGTTGATATTGGAATGATGAAAGGTTCTGCAGCTGAACTGCTCGGTTTGAAAGAATTCACAGCAGAAGTTACGATACTTCCCGGGATCTCTGCTTTTGTCGGGGCAGATATTGCATCCGGTGCAGCATTACTTGGAATGGAAGCAACCGAAAGCTATAAACTTCTTTTGGATATCGGAACAAATGGAGAAATGGTTCTTGGGAAGAAAGAACATTTATTTGCAGCATCTACATCTGCAGGACCGGCATTCGAGGGAGGAAATATTTCCTGTGGAATGGCAAGCATTCCGGGAGCAATCTCTCACGTTGTAATTGACGAGATGGAGAAAGCTCGTGTGGATGTGATCGGAACGCAGGACCTTGAGAAAGATGATGTGTCTGGTAAGAAAGCTGCCTGTGGGGATCACCATTCTATTTCGGGTGATGGGGTCTATGGATCGGGGATGTCTGGACATGAAATTTCCGGAGCTGGAATATCTGAATCAGGAATCTGTGGATCGGGAATGATCGATTTATATGCGGAATTTTTACGTCATGGTATAGTGGATGAATATGGAACTTATATCGATGAATATTTTGAAAACGGATATTTTTTAACGGATACAGTAAAATTTACACAGAGCGATATTCGGGAACTGCAAATGGCAAAAGCGGCGATCCGTGCAGGAATAGAGATTTTATTGCAAAAAGCAGGAATCAATGCATCCCAGGTAGAGAACTGTTATTTGGCAGGCGGATTTGGCTCACAGATGGATGTGAGGAATGCAGTAAAGATTGGTCTAATTCCACCGGAACTTAACGATAAGACAGTTGCTGCTGGGAATACGGCTCTGGAAGGAGCAAAACAATATCTGCTTGGCAGACTGACAGATCCACAGCTAAAGAAGCTGATTGAAGATACAAAAGAAGTGAATTTGGCGAATGAGAAGGAGTTTGAGGAGTTGTATCTGCAGCATATATGATGATTGCTAAACTATGTTAAAATGTAAAAAAATATTTTACAATATTATTGATAAATACTCTATATTTGAATATAATTAGGGTAGGAAAGAGAAAAGGAGGTCATCACAATGAAGTTTGATGAATTATTTGAACAGAGAAGTCTGGTGGCTTCAAAGTTAAAAGATTGTATTAGAGATATGGGTTATACAAAAGTATCCTTTGCGGCAAAGGCAGACATTTCACGACCAACTCTTGATAAGTTGCTGAATGGCAGTATAGACAGTAAGAGTTCTTTTGATCGCCATTTGCAGAAAATATTGAAATTGCTCAACATGACAGTAGAAGACTTGATGTTGTATCATTCAGCTCCATCAAAGCTTTCTACAGCAACAGTGTATTCACAGAATGCACCGATGAATCATGAAATGAACGATACAGCAAAAAAGCAGTATAATTTACTTCTTGATGTAATTGATTTGTGTGCGATTTATTATTAAAGGTACCTATAGTTTGCCGAATGGCAGTTTTGTGTCAATCGAAACGAAATGGAGAAGTGGATTAGATGAGTGAATTAATTACTGCCCAAAACCTGGAGCTTGTTATAAAAAAGAATCATGAGATTAAAGAGGAAGTTCTAGCACAGGCAATTAGGCTTCAGACAAATCCATCTATAATGAAAGTTGCGTCAGCTCCACAACTTGCACTACTAATTTTACAGGGATTTGGTTTGATTCAGATGCCTATAGATGATAAATATTGGAGTGGTGCTATATTTGTTAAAGACGAAAAGATTATTCCTGTTATAAATACCGCGCTCCCCAGAGCAAACCAATATTTTACAGCATGGCATGAGATATATCATTTGATATTTGATAAAGTATCATTTGACCATTTTATTGAAACTGATAATACACTAGAAGAGAGAAAAGCAGAGTATTTTGCAGCATGTATGCTGTTAAATGGTGTTGACAGGTATTTTACAGAACTTCCGGAAGCAGAGTTTGTATCAAAAATATTCCATTGTATGTCGACATTTCAAGCACCATATAAAGCAGTTTTGGTATCTTTATATGAATATGCTATACAAAGTGAAAATGAAAAGCTTTGCGGCAAAATCAAAGAAGTATTTGACCTTCAGTTTGATGATTTACCAAACAGATTCAGAATGCTTGGATTGGATGATAGTCTGGTATGTCCTTCATATGTCGTCAATACGTCTTCTTTACAAGAAAAAATAAAGAGGACAAGAGATGAAAATCCGGAACTTCGTTATCATGAAGAGAATGAGGAGTATTTAAAGAATATTATGTCTGAAATAGCTCTGATAACAAGGGGGAGCGAATGATAGATATAGAAAAAATTAAAAACATAGATGATAAAAAACATGTCGCTCTTTTAGATACTTCATCAATCTCTTTTATGCAGGGACTGAAAATGAAAGGCATACAATCAGAAGACATATTGAAAGATTATGATTTGATTTTGATTCCGGAATGGGTGTTAACTGAGATAAATGATGCTCCAGGAAGAGCCGATTATGTACAAGAATTAATAGAAATGGGGTACCCAATATACTGCATTAAAGAGGAATCATATTCGGATTTGACAAATAACGAAGAAGGGAATCTTTATCAGATAGTCCTGGCATCAACACGTCAGTTGGCAAGAATCAGAAGTTATTTGCGTCGTTATGTTGAAAAAGTGGATCCGCTTGATATGGAAGCATATGAAGAGTGGATTCAAAGGTTATATGATGAATGGCCAATTTCTGAAGAGATGTTGTCTACTGGTAGAATAAAAAAGAAAAATGCTGGTGAGGTATCAATTACGATTTTGTCTGAGATAATATCATGGTATTACCCTGAAACAAAGACACTGACCATATATTCTCAAGATGGTGATACATATGATTTTCAAAGAAAAGCAGAGGCTGATTTAAGAAAATTATTTGCGTCAAAAACGCCTGTGCCAATATCTTATAAGAGTAATGATGCTATACTATGCCAACTTGTAAGAGAAGGAAAAATCAATATAGATGATATTAATGAATACAGAAAAGATGTACGGAAAATTACGTATAGTAAAGAACAGGATGATCATGCAATCGTATTGGTTACGGAATTAGCAAATAACGAATTGTTTGCAAAACTTGTTTCTGATAAAACTGTGCATATTATTCTTTAATAAAGTGAGCACTTGTAGAGATGCAAGCACTTATACATTAGTCATTCAGAACGGCAACACTTTAATCAACTAAAATATTTGCTTGATATTTTGAAATACAGATGATAAAATCAAAATATTCTTGTGAAGCTGCTATCAAATGGTATGAAAGGAATTAAGAGGATGTTTGACGAACTGACCGAACAGGACATTAAAAGAATGGAAGAAGAGATCGAGTATCGCAAGCTGGTCGTAAGAAAGAATGCGTTAGAGGCTGTAAAAGAAGCCAGAGCGCAGGGAGACCTGAGTGAGAATTTCGAATATTATGCAGCCAAAAAGGATAAGAATCAGAATGAGAGCCGTATCCGGTATCTGGAGAAGATGATTAAGACAGCAAAAGTAATTTCTACTGACTCAGCGGATGATGAGGTCGGAATGAACAATACAGTGACGGTGTATTTTGAGGAGGATGATGAGGAGGAAGTATACAAGATTGTAACAACGATCCGTGGAAATTCCCTCAAGAACCTTATCAGTAATGAATCTCCGCTTGGAAAGGCACTTATTGGCCACAGGGTTGGTGACCGGTGCGAAGTTAAGGTGAATGACAGCTTTTCTTATTTTGTGGTGATCCGAAAGATCGAAAATACTGTGGATGACGGCAGTGATAAGATCCGCAGCTTTTAAGAAAGAGCCAAAAAGGGCAGATATTTTTCTGGCATGAAGCTGAAAAAGTAGGACTGAATAGCCAGAAAAGAACGAAAAGAGCAGACAAAAACCCGGGATGAAGCCGGAGAAGTAGGCCGAAACAGCCAGGAAAGAACAAAAAGGGCAGACAAAAGCCTGGCATGAAGCCGGAAAAGTAGGCCGAAACAGCCGAGAAAGAGCGAAAAGGGCAGACAAAAGCCTGGCATGAAGCCGGAAAAGTAGGCCGAAACAGCCAGAAAAGAGCCAAAAAGGGCAGACAATTAGCCAGGAATATAAGAATTAGAAATTTAAGAACGAAGGGATGACAACAATGAAATTAACAGAATTATTAAATCAGGATAAAGTGACGATTTCCTGTGAGCTTTTTCCACCGAAGCAGGGGTCACAGTTGGATAATTATAAACAGATTGTAAGAGACATGGCTGAGTTAAAACCTGCTTACATGAGTGTTACTTATGGTGCTACAGGTGGAACATCGGATTATACTGTAAAGCTTGCAGAGGAAGTGAGCAAAAATGGCATTCCGTCATTGGCTCATCTGACTTGTGCATCTTCCACTAAAGAAAAAGTAGCTTCTGTGATCGAAGAATTAAAAGAAGCAGGGATCGAGAATATTCTTGCTCTTCGTGGAGATATTCCGGCAAATGCAGATTTTCCTTTACCAAATCAGTATAAGCATGCCAGTGAACTGATTGCCGATATTAAGTCACAGGGCGATTTTTGTATTGGCGGAGCATGTTATCCGGAAGGACATCCGGAAGCTTCCACTATTTATGAAGATCTGGATCATTTGAAAGAAAAAGTAGATGCCGGATGCGAATTTCTTACAACACAGATGTTTTTTGACAATAATATTTTATATAATTTCATGTATAAAGCATTGAAAAAAGGAATTGATGTGCCTGTAGTTGCAGGAATTATGCCTGTTACTAATGCCAGTCAGATCAAACGAATCACATCTTTATCCGGCAATATGGTTCCACCAAGATTTCTTGCAATTGTAGACCGGTTCGGAAATGACCCGGCAGCAATGCGTCAGGCAGGAATTGCTTATGCGACAGAGCAGATTATTGATCTGATTGCAAACGGCATCAATCATGTGCACATATATACTATGAATAAACCGGATGTAGCAGGAGAAATTTTAAATAATCTGTCACATATTTACGTGAGAGAATAGATTGGAAAGATTAGAGTCAGTCGAAAGGCTGGCTCTTTTTTTTGTGTGACCGCCATGTGACTGTCAGTTTTTATAATACACTGTAGCATGAAAGGTGCAAATATGAAAAATGGAGGAGAGTGCAGTGAGAAAAAAGTACGGGCTTTTGACCATTCTGGTTATTTTGCTTTTTTCAGCGGCTGCAGGAGTAACGCTTGCAGCACGAAGCATTACAAGTGAGAAAGCATCTCTTGGCATTTCTATACGGAATGTCGGTGTACAGGTATTTGAAGAAAATGGTTTCCTGCATGAGGCAGATCCTTTGTGGGGAAACAGTTCCTTGCAGGAGAATAGCAAAGGCGAAAAAAATTCAACAGGAAAAGATCATATAGTGCCGGGAAGCATCATCAGACTTGGGCGTTATGTAAGAAATACGGAAAAGAATGGCTATGATGTATATGTCAGAGTCGTGATTGACAAAAAGTGGACAAAAAAGGATGGAGCAGATGTCCACCAGGGGGAAGCTGATATATTGTATACAAGCTCTGGAAAATCACAGACCAGGAAAGGAAATACAGGCAAAGAGGAAAGGCAGCCAAATATAGGAAAAGGAAATAGGCCAAAAGATACAGGGAAGGACGACTGGCAGGAATTAAAAGAAGGTCAGACAGTAAATGGCTGGATGATCACGCATGCTGACGATGAGCAGATTACAATGTACTATACCAAACCGTTGGCACCAAATGAAAACACAACAGATTTTCTTTCCGGAATTGAGTTTGATCGGCAAATGGGAGCAGATTTTGCTGATGCAGAATATGAACTAAGCTATCAGGTAACAGCGGTACAGGCAGAAAACAGTGAGGCAGCAATTGCTGCAGAACTCGGAGTATTTGCAGAGTTTGCACCGGATGGAACGATGATCGCAGTGAACGAAACCGGAAAAGGCAGCACATCGGCTAATGATAAAATGGGAGCAAAGATACAGACCGTAACGCTTACAAAGGATGATTTGCTTGCATATGACAGAGATGACAAGGAATCAGAAAAAGCATTTTTAAATATGGCACCGGGAGATGAGAGAACAGTTTCAGTTGAGATTGTGAACCAAAATCGTCATAATGCATGGTTTTATATATCGGAGAAGACGATGAATGAACTGGAAGAGATTGGAAAATCTTATGGTGGAGCATACGACTTTAGTGTGCGGGCAGGAAAAAATGTAAGTGACAGTAATGAGATTTTTCGAAAATCAGCCGGAGGATACAATACAAATCTGGAAGCGGATAAGAAGGGACTATCAGAGATCACAGAACTTGAAAATTATAAATATATCGCAAAACTTGCACCGGAGGAGAGAGTCAATATTTACATTTCACTTGCATTGGATGGAGAAGGTATGGACAGCAATGAGAAGGTGGACTATTCCAATGCCAATGGTTTATTAGAACTTTTATTCGGAGCCTATTATGAGGAAGATGGAAAAGCTGTGACGGTGACAGAACATAAGGAAGCACCAAAGACAGAGGTGATCACTAAGATGATAGAACCGGTTGTAAAAGCAGTCCAGTCAGTAAAAACAGGTGATCTGCCGGCTGCGGGAAAAGCAGTCGGACTGCTTGTGGCGGGAGGAATTTGTGTTTTGCTTGGTTTTAGAAAAAGAAAGGAAAGACCAGAATGAAAAACAAAGTAAAAAAATGGTTGGAAGGTTTTGGATTATTGCTTCTTCTGTGTGTAATATGTGGGCAGACAATACCAGTGTTTGCAAAAGAAGAAAGAACATATACCGTTACGATCCGGTCTGGCAATGCAGGAAGCTTTACAGAACAGGAAGAACTGGATGATATGGAAAATGTAGAGTGCACTGCAAATTATATAAAAATTACAGTAGAGAAAGGAAAAACCGTGAAAGAAGCAACCGGTGATTTCTGGCAAAATGATACAGAACTCAATGAGTGGTGTAAACAAAATATTGCTACGAACGATAGCAAAGACCGGAAGTATGCAGTGAAAGATTTTGATGAAAAGAAGGAGATCATAACAACGCCTGTGAAAAGGAATACAGAGTATATCGTTGATTATGCAAGGGTGATCGAGGAAAACAATCCCAAGCTCACAGTAACAAAAGAAGATGAAAAGTGGTGGGAGATTTTTTTACATTATTTTCCTTTTTCGACCAGATGAATCAGGCAGGTGCATGTTAGAATAATGCGGCATCAGAAAACAGAGGAAATCCGGAGGACGCTATATGCTTACAGTGTATACATTGGGACGGTTCTGTATCACAGATGGAAACCACAGTCTGGATGAAGATGAGATCCATTCTGCAAAATTATGTAATTTACTTACTTATCTGATGATGCATAGAAACCGGACACTTACGATGGATGAGATCGCAGCGGCTCTCTGGCAGGAGGAAGAGACAAAAAATCCTGCCGGTGCACTGAAAAACCTGATGTACCGTCTGAGAAAATTATTAAAAGATACTTTTGGGGAGATAGAGTTTATAAAAACAAGTGCGGATGCATATTGCTGGAATCCGCAGATAAAGCTTTGGATCGATGCAAAACAGATTGAAAATCTGTGGTCTTTGATCAGAAAAGATAAGTTTTCGGGTCAGGAAAGAAGAGCTTTCCTCGAGCAGGCCATTAATCTGTATCAGGGTGCATTTATGCCACAGCTTTCAGAAATACACTGGGTTTTTGTGTCAGATGCATATTATCGTTCAATTTTTCACTCTACCGTGATTCTTCTTGCAGAGCAATATCAGA
The DNA here is from genome assembly GCA_934292805.1 of uncultured Roseburia sp. GTDB lineage: Bacteria > Bacillota > Clostridia > Lachnospirales > Lachnospiraceae > Roseburia. The sequence goes on from CAKQXQ010000024.1 coordinate 20,021, forward strand.
CAGAAAAACAATATGAAGAAATGGAGCATCTGTGTGAAAGAGCTTTACAATATGAGCCGGAGGAGGAAGAAATCTATTATGAGCTGATATTGGCACGATATTATCAGGGAAAAGTAAAACTGGCATGGAAAACCTATGAGGATGCCTGCAGGATTCTAAAAGACGAAGTAGGTGTTGCAGATCCGGAGAAGCTTAAGTTAGCACATAAGGAACTTTTAAATGCGAGAAAAGGAAGAATGGCAGATGATATCGAGGCAGTAGAGCATGGAATGGCAGAGAAGAAAAATGGTGGGGTATTCTGGTGCGGATACTCTGTATTCAGGGAAATATATCGTTTTGAAACACGCAAGAGGAAAAATGGCGGCGAAATGGAACAGATGCTACTTTTGACAGTCAGACCCGGCGATAAAAAAGAGCCGGATTGGGATACCATAGATGAATATCGTGTGAGAAAAGCAATGGATCATCTGGAAAGCTCATTACGGAAAGTATTAAATTCGGGAGATGCAGTATCAAGATACAGTGACTCGCAATATGTGATCCTTCTTCCACAGCGCACGAAAGAGGCAGGCAGAAATGTTGCCGGAAATATTATAAATCATTATTACGGTGAATATCCGGGAGATCAGAATATTTCCATATGTGCTGACTTGAAGGATGTGAAATAAAGTGATGATTTCAAAACTATGACGGATAAGGAGCAGGAAAAAATGAGACAAAGAAAAAATAAAAAAAGGATTGCAGCATTTGTTCTTAGTGCAGCTCTTCTTATATCCGGGGTGACGATCACCGGTGCGATGGATCCGGAAACGACGGGATTTGAATCGATGACACAGGACGAGACAGAGAATATGAAAGAAAATACAAATGGGGATGTCACTGATACAGAGACAACAGAAAGTATACAGGATACAGAAGCCACAGATGAAGGAGACAATATTAAAGATACAGAAAAAAACGAGACTACAGAAATACCGGAAAGCCCGGAAGAAAACGTGACAACAGAAACACCTGAAAATACAGAAAAAGCTGAGGGCACAGAAATACCAGAAAACACAGAAAAAACCGAAACCACAGAAACACCAGAAGACACAGAAGAAACTGAGACCACAGAAATACCGGAAGATACACAAGAATCCGGGAATACGAAAGAAGAATTTATCCCGGATATAGAACTGGCAGCATTTTTCGAACCGGAGAGAACACTTGGGGATAATCTTGAATATGAAAAAACAGCACATCTTACTAATTGGGATAACAGAGAGTACGAAATTTCAATCACAGCAGACTCGCTGGCATCTTCCGAAACAACAGTCACGAAAAAGCAGACGATTGATGTCATGATGGTTTTTGACTTGTCCGGTTCTATGAACCAGGCAATGACTGGACAGAACCGGTTGCAGGATATCGGTTATTACAGCAGTGTGGAAGGGCAGATGGATCAGGAAAAAACCTATTATGTTGATACGTATCAGAACAGCTGGTATGGCGGCAGTGTCAGTACCGGTATGGCAAATTCTCCGATCAGCAAGATCGCTTATGCGAAATATCCGGTCAGATATCTGGATGAAAGCTGGCAGAAGTATATTAACGGACAATGGAAAGTAGTTTCAGAAAATGATGTGATCGCAACGTGGGATTCCAGACTTACGGCTTTAAAAGATGCAGCCAGTGCTTTTGTAGTGGGTGTCAGTCGCGATTCGGCGGACAGCAAGGTAGGTCTTGCTGCTTTTTATGGGAAAACAGTCAGAAATGAATATGTTACAGTAGGAGAACTTAAGAAAAACCTGAATGCATCGGAAAATGAACAACTGATACGTTCTATCGCAGAACTATATGCAGATGGCGGTACTTCTCCTCAAAAAGGACTGGAAATTGCAGGATCACAGTTTGAAAATGCTGCAGACGAAAATAAAAAATATGTTATTTTATTTTCCGATGGAGAGCCATCCGAGAACGACGATGCGATTCAGACCGAGAGACAGGCAGAAATTTTAAAAAATGCAGGTTATACGGTGATCACAGTCGGACTTGGCCTTACAAAAGATACAGCGGACTGGCTGAAGAATAAGATTGCTTCAGAAAAATATGCATACACAGCAACCAGTGCATCTGAGCTGAAAAAGATTTTTGAAGATATCCAGCAGACGATCACGCAGTCATGTTCCTTGTATGATGTGACGGTGCAGGATGTGATCGACAGCAGATTTGAGATTACTGCAAATGAGAAGGAAAGACTTGTCTCACAGGGGGCTGTCATAACAGAGAATGACGACGGAACGACGACTGTTTCCTGGAGCGGACAGGAGATTAAAGCAAAAGAAGATCAAAACCATGGATGGAGCCGGACAATTCATGTAAAAGCGAAAGACGATTTCATCGGTGGCAATAATATTGCAACCAATATAGCGGATGCATCCGAAATCCGGCAGGATGGACAAAAAGTATCTTTACAGCAGCCGATTGTCAATGTGAAGATGAATTTTAATCTTACAGATACGCAGAGTACCATTTTTCTTGGAGAGACGATTGAGAAATATTTTAACAATGCACAGAGTGAGCTGAAAAATAGTAAAACGGATACAGAGCTTATTTTTTACAGGGATGAAGCCTGCACGAAAGAGCTTTCGTCTGAAGAGTTAGAGGCTGAAAAGCCAAAAGATGGGACACATTATTATGTAAAAGGCAGATTGCCAGCAGAAGCATCGAAAGAGGAGGCAAAGAAAAATTCGACAATAGATGGGATCGTGTATGAAAATGATACGGCCGGTGTCTGGGCAATTCCAAAAGATGGAAAAGCATATGCAGCTATTTATGATGTTTCTGTTGAGACCGGAAATCTCACGATCATGAAGAAAATAAATAAAAATGCGATTCGAAAAGACGAAGGAGATCCGGTTTTTACATTTAAAATCACAAATGAATCGACTGGAACGGTGTATTATAAGACATTACGGTTTGACGGGAACGAAGATTCCATGAAAGAAGGGGTGTTCGATACAGCAGAAAAAACGACTCTTAGCGGACTCCCACAGGGAATATACCGCATTGAAGAGTTAAAAACAATGGGATTTTCCATAAAGGATTATGCCATTGGAGAAGAAACGAATTGTGACAGTTTTGCTTCAGGGGATTATGTTAAGACCGCGATTGGACTGTGTGCAGGCGAAAATACAGACTGGAACAGCACAGAAGGATTCACAAGTGAACCGGATGATGGTCATCTGTTAAAAAATTGTGCCAAAGTCATTGTAAGAAATAAAAAAACACGTTCTTCCGGAAAATTGACAGATACAGATGTTGTAAAAAATCATTTTGTACTGGGATCTCCGGTGGAAAAGAAACCGGATGCAGACAATGATTGCAATACAGTTGTATGGAAGTAAGAAAGGAGGAGAAGATGGATAGAATGTGGAAAATACAAAGAATTGCAGCCGCAGCTGCGGTTTTGTTGCTTGGGATTACAGGAACTGCAGCTACTTTTGCAAGTGTGACAGCTGTGAGTGATTCCGTAGTGAACAGTTTTGTGGCAGGGGAAGTTAAGACGGTGATCGAGGAAGAACCAGATGGCATCATAGAGAAAAATCAGGTGATCAAAAAGAACCCGGCAGTGCACAATGAAGGGAAATCCAATGCATTTGTCAGGGCAAGAGTCACAAAATCTCCGGCAGATGATTCTCTGATAGAGCTTCTTTATGGTTCCTGGACGAATGGAACATTTCAGTCAGGCGGTACGACTTTACAGGTATTGGATCATGGCATGTATGATCCGGATGGGGATGGAATTGGCTGGTATAAAGCAGATGACGACTGGTATTATTACAGTGTGCCGATCGCACCGGGAGAGTCGACGGAGACGTTATTTGATGCTGTAAAAATCGGTGATGTAAGTGGAGATTTTGATATAACAGTTTATCAGGAATCTGTTTTTTCCGGATCCAACGAAGCAGGAAAAACGGTTCCGTTGGAAGAGATTATTTCTTTTTTTGATGCGGTAGACGGCCGATAAGAGGTGTATCAGTTGTGAAATTATTAAAAATAATATGTGATTTTTTGTCAATGCTTCTGTTTTTAGTTTTGGTCGCTCTGGCAGCAATCTTATTACTCCCAAGGCTATCCGGATTGAGACAATATGCTGTCTTAAGCGGAAGCATGGAGCCAGAGATCGGGGTTGGAGCCCTGGTATATGACAGACCGTTTACAGAGGATACTGTTTTAAGACCCGGTCAGGTCATCACTTATCAGCTGGAGGATGGTACGTTTGTAACACATCGTATTGTTTCGGTGGATAAGGAGTCTTTTTGTGTGACTACAAAGGGGGATGCAAATAATACGGAAGATGCTGCTCCGGTTGCATTGGATGCGATAGAGGGAGTTTACGTTTTTGACATCCCTTTTTTAGGATACTTAACGATTTATGGGAAAACACCACTTGGGATTACCGCTATATCGGTTGTTTTACTTCTTATGATTTTATTTAACTATCTGCCGGAGATTTTTTCTTCGGAAAAGCTTGCCGTATGACCGCTTTGTGACTGGCTGGTGCTAGAGTATTTCCTGTGAGCGGAATCATAAAGCTTAAAAATTTAAGAAGGAGAATTTTTTATGAAGAACAAAAAATTGATCACTATGTTTGGAACAATCGCTTTGATCGGTGCGATCGGAGCAGGAAGTACATTGGCTTACCTGACAAGCACAACAGGAACGGTAACCAATACTTTTACCGTTGGTAATGTCAATTTTGACGAACAGTTAAATAATGGATTGTCAGAATCTAAAGTAGAGAGAATCAAAGGAATATATGAAGATGCGGATGGAAAAGCATGGTCTTCTGATGGAAACCAATACAAAGATCTTGTGGCAGGAGAAGTGGTATATAAAGACCCGACAGCACATATGGGTTCGGATTCACAGGACGCATATCTTTTTATCCGTGTATACAATACAAAAGCACAGATTGGAAATGTTGCTGTGTTTGACAGTATTGATGTTGATACATCCAAGTGGGAACAGGTCGGAAGCGGCTTTGCAAAGATCAACAGCAGTGACAGCACAGAAGCAGATTATATTGACTATGTATACAAAGAGGCTGCCAAAGCTGGGGAACACTATACGTTATTCTCGCATGTGACAATGGGAAATATTTCTTCAGATATGGAGAATATCCCACAGATTGTTGTTAAAGCATGTGCAGTCCAGTATGCAGGATTCACAGATGATGCAGAAGGAACAGAAGATGAAAAAACTGCTGTACAGAAAGCTTATGCAGAGGCTGTCTGGGCAAAATAGAGTGTTATAGATAAAGAGAAATGACTCGACCGGTCTCTTTTTTTTCATACCAAACTATGCTATCATTGAAAAGTATTAACAGAAATTAAAGCGGAAGGGTCATTTGAAAATGAAAAATACAGAGAAATCCAAGAAAAGTGTCTCATCGACATTGTTATGCCTGACCGGTCTGATCCTGATCGGGATTGCACTTGCATTACTGATTCCAAATCTCCTGGATTATAAAAAATCCAATGATACCTATGAAAACCTGCAGGAAGCATATGTGACAGAAGATTCAAAGACAGAGGATGTCATAGAGGAAGAGAACAGCGAAGAGGAGGAACAGATTTCGGAAGAATGGAAGAACGTGACAATTGATTTTGACAGCCTGGAGAAACAAAATGCAGATATTATTGGCTGGATCCGGTTTGACAATATTGAGCAGCTTAGTTATCCGATTTTATATTCAGGAGATGACAGCACATATCTTAGGACAGATATTTACGGAAACAGCACAATTGCAGGATGTATTTTTATGGAAGGATTGAATAATCCGGATTTCCAGGATTGTCATACAATTCTCTATGGCCATAATATGAAGAATTTAAGCATGTTCGGAAGCCTGAAAAAGTACAAAACAGAAAAATTTTATGAAGAAAATCAGTATTTTACGATTTATACAAGAGAGGGTGCGTACCGGTATCAGATTTTTTCTTACAGGGATGTGCCGGAAGATGACAGTGTCTATTCCGTTGGTTTTGCACCGGATGATACATTCCAGGATTTTATCAATGTTATGAAAAGAAAATCCTATTATGATACCGGCGTTACTGTGACAAAAGATGATCATGTTATGACACTTTCTACATGTTCTTCAACCGGAAACCGGTTTGTCGTGCATGCAGTGCGGGTAGATGAGTATTATATACAATAAATCGGAAAATTATATACAATAAACCGGAAAGCATATTGAAACTTTGTGTAAATAGTGTTAAAATAATAACAATCTCTGGTATGACCAGAAAAATATTTACAATGGGGAGGAAACAATATGTTAAATCACGGATTATTGTTTCAGGTTTATGGAGAAGGTGCTGCATGGCAGTTCCTTGGTTGGATTCTAGTTTTTGCATGTCTCGTACTTGCAAATGAGATCGCCAGACGTACCAAAGCAGGCGGAATGTTATGCTTTGTGGTACTACCAGCTATTTTGACGATTTATTTCATTGCAATTTACGTGTCAGCAGCAGCTGGAGCAGAATGGGCACTTAATAACAGTACTTATGTACATATGACAAGCTGGTTCCACTACGCGAAGTTATATGCAGCTACCGCAGGATGTATTGGTTTTATGATGCTCAAGTACAAATGGGGTGTTGGAAAGACACATTGGTTTAAGGCATTTCCATTTGTGATCGTTGCGATCAACATTCTGATCGCAGTAGGCAGTGATTTTGAATCTGCAATTCGCGGTGCGCGTGCACTTGCAGAGACAGGAACAGGCTGGTGGTTATCTTCTGAAGGCGTCTGGTTATACGGCGGCTGGTGGAATGTGTTAAACGGTCTGGCTGGAATCATCAACATTTTATGTATGACAGGCTGGTGGGGAATTTACTCTTCCAAGAAGAAAGATGATATGTTATGGCCGGATATGACATGGGCATATATTCTTGCGTATGATATCTGGAACTTCCAGTATACTTATCTGAATCTTCCGACACATTCCTGGTATTGTGGAGTAGCATTATTGCTTGCACCGACATTTGCAGCAGCTTTCTGGAACAAAGGTGGATGGATCCAGAACCGTGCGAATACGCTTGCATTATGGTGCATGTTTGCACAGGTATTCCCATTATTCCAGGATCAGGGCAGATTTGCCGTGATCCCAAGATTATACGCAGATGGATTTATGGATGCAGCAACACGTCCTGTGGCAGCAGATCTGACAGCTCAGGGTGCACTTTCTGTATTATCGATTGTAGTGAATGTTGTTGTTTTTGCAGCAATCATAAAACGTTCTGTGAAACAGAAAAAGAATCCTTATAAAGAGGAAATCTGGACAGGCACGAAAGACTTTGAAGAAGCAATGTCCCGTGCAGAATAAGAATTAAAAAAGAAGTACTGGTTTCCGGTGTGTTACTTGTCAGGAGGACAATCACCGGAATCAGTGCTTCTTTTTTATAAATATGAGTATGCAGGTTTATTTTAGTGCCGGTCCAAAAGATTTAAAACATCCTCAAGTGCCCAGCCTTTTTCCAATGCGATCTTTTTCAGATCTTCGAATTCTGGCTTTTTGTGAAGGGTATTATATCCTTCGCTGACTTTGAGCCGGATGTCTCCTGCTTCCGTAGATATGGTTTCAAATGTAGATGTCAGCTTGGCTCTTTCAAAAATCTCATAACGGACTCCACGGGTCGTCGTATGACGAAAGATCAAACCGGTAAAGAATTCTTTATCCTTTAGGTTACACAGACAGGTGAGAATAATACCGGGTCTTCCTTTTTTCATCTGGATCGGAGTTGTGTAGACGTCCAGTGCACCGGCATTTAAAAACACTTCCGAAGCAAATCCGATCGCTTCACCGGTCATATCGTCCAAATTACAGGAGATCCCTAGAATATGGTCGTCACAGTAAGAAGCTTTGCCATCTTCATTGTGATTCTGTGCACATTCGCTTTCGCCAAGAAAAGCCCTCACACAGTTTGCAATCGGGAAATCCACTTTCCCCATTCCATAACCGATCTGTTCTACGGTCATGACAGGCATCGTCATAAATTGTTCCACATAATAGCGAAGAATCGCAGCACCAGCAGGTGTTACAAGCTCACCGGCAACTGTGCCGCTGTAGTAAGGGATCCCTTTCAGCAATTCTGCGGTTACCGGAGCAGGAACCGGAAGGATCCCCTGCTCACTTTTTACGAATCCGCTTCCGACATGGAGTACTGATGCCAGAATTTTATCAGGTGCGATCAGATGAAACAGGAGTGCACATCCACATACATCTGCAAGCACATCAGGGCGATGGACTTCGCTGGAATGGTTCTGTTCTATGCTTACTCCATGAACCTTTGCCTCTGCCCCGTTGATTAGTTTATAAATTGCTGCAGCATCTTCCTTTACCTTGTTTGGAAGATTTAAGGTGTGGATCTGATTGAAAATATCTTCATCCTTATCGCGGATAAGAACCTGCATATTGGTACCGGAAATACCACATTTTACAGATGATTCCGGTATAAGAGAGATGTTATATTTTTCAAATGCACGGTTCATGGTTTCAAGAAAAAGATCTTTTTTATCACATATTTCATAAAGTGAACCCATCAGCATATCTGCGGATGCACCCATATTACATTCCAGATAAAGTGTTTTCATTTGTATCCTTCTTTCTGTATCTTGTCTCATATACGGATATTGTAGTCGAAAATTTACTTTTTGCAAAGCATTCTTAGGATATTTTCGTGGAAATAAGAAAAATGATTTTGTGAAAGTAGTTTCTTGAGGAGGCTTATGCAGAGTGATATAATGAAAGAAAAACTAAAACAGGCATTTGGTGGCACGGGATATAATGAAGAAGTGAGACATTTCCCGGATTTTGCTTCCCGAATGTATTTTATGGAGGCACGATAGAGGATGCGTCAAAAGGAACTGACACAGATCATTACATTTAAGACTACAACTGCGGCAATGGCGATGGAAGATCACTGCAAAGAAAGAAAGCTTCCGGGAAGGATCATTCCATTACCACAGGAAATATCAGCCGGTTGTGGCCTTTGTTATAAAACAGACAGATTAAATGAAGAGTTTTGGAAAAAAGAATTAGAAATGGCACATATTACATATGAAGAAATGAGGCAGATCTATGTATGAATTTTGTAAAGGCGGTGGCTGTACAGCAAAGCTTGGTCCCGGAATTTTAGATAAAGTTTTAAAAATGATACCAAAGAAAGCAGATCCGAATCTTCTTGTGGGATTTGATCATTCAGATGACGCGGCAGTTTATAAGCTGACAGATGATCTTGCTGTCGTTCAGACACTTGATTTTTTCCCACCGATGGTGGAGGATCCGTATCTTTTTGGAAAGATAGCGGCAACAAATGCACTCAGCGATATTTATGCGATGGGTGGCGAAGTGAAAACAGCATTAAATATTGTCTGTTTCCCGGAAAATATGGATGCAAATGTGTTGGGACAGATTTTACTTGGCGGAAATGAAAAAGTGACCGAGGCCGGCGGTGTGTTAGCCGGCGGACACTCGATCAATGACACAGATGTGAAGTATGGCCTTTCTGTAATGGGCACGATCCATCCTGAAAAGATCCTTGAAAACAATCACTGTAAGGAGGGGGATGTGCTGATCCTTACCAAACCGCTGGGAGTCGGGATCGTGATGACTGCATCAAGAATGAAGGCCGCATCAAAAGAGGCATTTGAAGAAGCTGTTACTTCAATGACAACTCTGAATAAATATGCTGCCAAAATCTTTGGCAAATATGAAGTCCATGCCTGTACGGATGTTACAGGATTTGGCCTTTTGGTTCATCTTGGCGAGATGCTTGGTAATGATTTTTCGGCGACAGTTTTTGCCAATCGTATTCCATACATCAAAGCCTGTGATGATTACGTGGAGGAGTTTTATATTACAGCGGCAGGACAGCGTAACCGGAACCATATCGGAGAAATGGTCAGCTTTGAGAACTGTAGTTTTGCAATGGAAGAAATTTTGTTTGATCCACAGACTTCAGGCGGACTGCTTGTTGCTGTTTCAAAAAATGATGCAGAAGATGCGATAAAAGAAATCGAGACACTGGGATTGAAGTGTGGTATAATCGGAGAAGTGACGGAAAAACAAGAGAAAAAGATTTATGTAAGAAACAGATAAAGGAGAGACATTATGAATATTCAGATCGACGCAAGAGGAAAACAGTGCCCATTACCGGTAATAGAGGCGAAGAATGCACTTTCCGGCATGAACGAATCCGGAATCGTAGAAGTGACAGTTGACAATGAGATCGCTGTACAGAACCTTACAAAGCTCGCAAATCACAAAGGACTTACTGCCAGAAGTGAGAAAAAAGCAGACCAGGAATACATGGTATGGATTGATGTGACAGAAGAGTTTGTGAAAAATAATACAGGCAGTGATCCTGTTACAAAGGAAGCAGAGGAAACCATGGACTGTATTCCGGATGGAAGAAAGAAAAACACGGTTGTTGTTCTTGGAGCAGATCACATGGGTGAGGGCGATGAGAAGCTTGGCAGGATGCTGATGAAAGGATTTGTTTATGCACTGACACAGACCGACCAGCTTCCAAAAACAATTTTACTTTATAATTCCGGAGCATATCTAAGCTGTGAGGGCTCTGATTCTTTGGAAGATTTAAAAACACTCGAAGCAGAGGGTGTTGAAGTCATGACATGTGGAACCTGCCTGAATCATTATGGGCTGTCTGAGAAGCTTGCAGTTGGTTCTGTGACGAATATGTATGTCATTGCCCAGACAATGATGGAAGCAGATCATATTGTAAAGCCTTAAGACAGATTCTCAATCTGAGTGTATCCAAAAATACACAGGGATAGATTACAATTTACAAAAAAATAGTCAGGAAATAGAAATTATGAAAAGAAATCTAATTATTGTCCGCGGTGGCGGAGACATTGCGACAGGAACAATTGCCAAACTACATAACTGCGGGTATGCAGTATTAGTACTTGAAACAAAAAATCCATCGGCGATCCGCCGTTATGTTGCTTTTTCTGAAGCTGTTTACGAGAAAGAGTATATGGTCGAAGGAATCACATGCAAATGCACAGATACATTTGAAGAAGCATTAAGAACGATCGAAGAAGGAAATGTTGCAATCATGGTAGATCCGGATGCAGAAGTTTTAGAGAAGGCAAAGCCGGCCGCAGTCGTCGATGCGATCCTTGCAAAGAAAAATCTTGGAACAAACCGTACGATGGCACCATTTACAGTAGGATTAGGACCTGGGTTTACAGCAGGATCTGATGTGGATGTTGTGATCGAGACGATGCGGGGACATCATCTTGGAAGGGTTTTGTACAGAGGAAGTGCGATGGAGAATACCGGCGTGCCGGGAGCAATTGCTGGTGTTTCCAAAGAGCGTGTGATCCATGCATCTACAGAAGGTGTCCTATATGGTGATAAAAACATCTCAGATTACGTAGAAAAAGGAGAACAGATCGCACATATCTGTAAACGTGGAAATGCAGCAGACAGTGATGATTTTTTTGATATCGTGTCCGCTTACCAGAAGGCACAGGAAGAGGCAATTCCAGTTTATGCGACTATTTCCGGAATTTTAAGAGGTCTGATCCGGGATGGATATCCGGTAACAGAAGGATTTAAAATTGCAGATATTGATCCGAGAAAATCAGAATTTGCGAACTGCTTTTCGATTTCAGACAAGGCAAGATGTATTGCAGGTGGTGTTCTTGAGGCACTTATGCAGGCAGGAATCCGACCGGAACAGGAGGAAGAATGATTTATCTTGACAATGCAGCTACTACTTTACAAAAGCCGGAGGTTGTGGCAGATGCAGTCAGAGAGTCATTTTCCCATATAGGGAATGCGGGAAGAGGAGCAAATGATGCTTCTCTTTTTACATCACGGCTTTTCTTTCAGACAAGAAAACAAATAGCAGATTTTTTTCATATGACAGATAAAGCAGATTATCTTGCAGCAGAGCATGTGATTTTTACAATGAATGCAACAGAAAGCCTTAATATTGTGATCAAGGGAATGCTAAATCCGGGAGACCATGTGATCACAACACAGATGGAGCATAACAGTGTACTGCGTCCTTTGTATGAGATGGAAAAGCAGGGAGTAGAACTTACGATCCTTCCGTGTGAGAAAGAAGGAGTGATTTCCTGTGAGAAAATAACGAAGACCATCCGAAAGAATACAAAGGCAGTTGTATGCACCCATGCATCAAATGTCACCGGGCTGGTGAATGACATTGCAGAAATTGGCAGAATCTGCAGGGAACATGGACTTTATTTTGTACTCGACGCATCGCAGACAGCCGGGACGATCGACATCGATATGGAAAAGAACCACATTTCTGCATTGTGTTTTACGGGTCATAAGGGGTTATTTGGACCACAGGGAACAGGGGGCATCTGTCTTGCAAAGGATGTGATGGTAAGACCATTGCTGTCAGGTGGAAGTGGAGTGCATTCTTTTGATATGGAGCATCCAAAAGAGCTTCCAACTGCATTGGAAGCCGGTACATTAAACGGACATGGGATAGCAGGACTTCATGCAGCACTTTCCTGGATCAAGGAATTCGGGATTGAAACGATCCATAGTCGTGAAATGGAACTGAAAGAACGATTCCTGGAAGGGATCCGCGAAATCCCGGGAATCCGGATCTATGGGTCTTTGCATGACAGTCAGAAAATGCCTGATGTTCAAAAAACAGCATATAAACAGAAAGTGAAATATGAGAATGAAACTGCGATTGTCGCATGTAATATAGCGGGACTTGATGCATCTTATGTCAGTCTTACGCTGGATGAAAAGTATGGGATCGCAACGCGCGCAGGTGCCCACTGTGCACCATTGATGCACAAATATTTCGGTACAGAAGAGCAGGGGATCGTACGTTTTAGTTTTTCATATTTTAATACAGAAGAAGAAATCGATACCGCGATTGCTGCAATGAAAGAAATCGCAGCTAAGAACAGAGGACATGTCACTGCGTACGTCGGAGCAGGCGGCAAGACAGGTACGATCAGGGAAAAAACAGAAAAGTATGTAAAACAGGGAGAACACGTTCTGATATTTACAACAACCAAAATGATGATCCCGGAAAGAAAAGAAATATTTGCTGCATGCCCGGAAGAAGTTTTTTTGAATGATCGTGTAGTAATGAGTGGATTTTTTAAAACCATTTCAGATGTTTTGAACCAATATGGATACTGTATGGTTGGAACAGTCATTCCGGATACAGGAAAGTTCGGTATACTTCCGGAATTTATTATGGAAGAACTGTTATATATGGCAGACGAGATTCAAATCGAGGCAGACGGATCTGCACATTTACCAATCAAGGCTCCGACAGAATATGAACCGGTGTTGTTTCCGTTTATGGATGAAGTGGTGATCTTAATGGGTGCACATGCGGTTGGCAGACCGTTAAAAGAGGTCTGCCACAGGCTTCCATATGCGAAGGATATCTTAAAGTGTAAGGATGATCTGATCGTAACCGAAGATGATCTTAAAATACTGATGGAAGCCGGGTATGCACAGAAAATCAGGGAACAATATCCGGGAATGAAGATCTACAAAGTAATAAAGAGAAAGGATGATAAAGATGATAAGATTTAACAGTGATTACACAGAGGGATGCCATCCGGCAATTTTAGAGAAGTTAGTTGAAACAAATATGGTTCAGACAGCAGGCTATGGAGAGGATGAATACTGTAAACAGGCAGGAGATCTGATCCGTAAAGCATGTGGAGATGAAAATATAGATGTACATTTTCTTGTGGGCGGAACCCAGACAAATGTTACCGTCATCTCCGCTGCATTAAAGCATTATCAGGGAGTTATTACAGCAACGACAGGACATATCAATGTACATGAGACAGGTGCACTTGAGGCATGCGGACACAAATGTCTTGCACTTGATACCCCGGATGGAAAGCTGACAGCAGAGCAGATTGCAGATTACGTAGATGCACATTATGCGGATGACAGCTTTGAACACACCGTTCAGCCGAAAATGGTTTATATTTCAAATCCAACAGAAATCGGAACAATTTATAAAAAAGCAGAGCTGGAAGCTATCTATAAAGTGTGTAAAGAGCGTGGAGTATATTTATTCTTAGATGGTGCAAGACTCGGATATGGTCTGATGTGTAAGGAAAATGATCTGACACTTCCTGATATTGCTAAGAATACGGATGTTTTCTATATCGGTGGAACAAAAGTGGGTGCACTTTTTGGTGAGGCAGTAGTTATCTGCAATAATGAACTGAAAAAAGATTTTCGTTATAATATCAAACAGCGTGGCGGAATGCTGGCAAAAGGAAGACTGCTTGGGATCCAGTTCCAGACATTATTTGAAGAAAACAGATACTTTGAGATCTCAGCACATGCAGCCAGACTTGCAGAAAAAATGAAAGAGGAACTGACAAAAATGGGAGTATCATTTTATATTGATTCTCCTTCGAATCAGCAGTTTCCAATCCTTCCGGATGAAGTGCTTGAAAAATTAAAAACAAAATACAGTTATACATATCAGGCACGCATGGATGATACACATAGTGCAGTCCGCTTCTGTACCAGCTGGGCAACGAAAGAGGAAAACGTAGATATGCTTCTTGCAGACATTGCAGCAATTATCGGTAAATGATAGCCTATTGAAAAGCAACTGCAAAATGTATAAGAGAGCATTCTGAAATACAATTGGGAGACACCTATTATGCCGGATAAGAAAAATATTTTATTAATCGCAACAGGAGGCACGATTGCATCCAAAAAATCGGACAGTGGTTTAAAGCCGCAGATCACACCGGAGGAGCTGATGCAATTCATACCGCAGGTAAAAGACATCTGTGAATTTCATTCTATCCAGCTTTTGAATCTGGACAGCTCGAATATGGAGCCAAAACACTGGAAGATGATCGTGCAGACGATCCACGATAATTATGATAACTATGATGGATTTGTGATCGCACATGGAACGGATACCATGGCCTATACTGCGGCGGCACTTTCCTATATGATACAGAATTCAAAAAAACCGATCGTGATCACCGGCGCACAGAAACCGATCGACCTTGAGATCACCGATGCAAAATCAAATCTGCTCGACAGTTTTTTGTATGCATCCGATGATAAATCGCAGGGCGTGCAGATTGTTTTTGATGGAAAAGTCATTGCGGGAACGAGAGCGAAGAAAGTCCGGTCGAAAAGCTACAATGCATTTTCCAGCATTGATTTTCCGTGCCTCGCCATGATCCAGGATGGCAATATCATGCGCTACATTCCACCGGTTCCGTATGAAGAGGA